>NZ_JBBMXH010000036.1:0-39769 GCF_037996725.1 Xenorhabdus entomophaga | reverse complement strand
AGTTAACAGTTTGGTACTAAATGTTAACTTATGAATTCTATAAAATAAAAAGCCCTGCCGATATCATCAAGCAGGGCTTTTAATCTCAGTATGCCGATTTTACTCTTTACACTGAAGTTTTATATTAATTCATGCCCAAATTAGGCAGCGTTAATGCCGTACTGAGCACAAACAGAAGCCAGACCACCAGCGTAACCCTGACCTACTGCGCGGAATTTCCATTCTGTATTGTGGCGATACAGTTCACCGAACAACATGGCAGTTTCAGTAGAAGCATCTTCAGTCAGGTCATAGCGAGCTACTTCAACTTGAGTGTCATCGTTAACCAGACGGATGAATGCACCGGAAACCTGACCAAAGCTCTGGCGACGGGTTTGTGCATCGTGGATAGTTACCACAAATACAACTTTATCTACCTCAGCAGGAATTTGATCCAGTTTGATTTTCAGTGATTCGTCATCGCCGTCCCCTTCACCGGTACGGTTGTCGCCAGTGTGCATAATGGAGCCATCAGACGATTTCAGGTTGTTGTAGAAAATGAAATCTGCATCGCCGCGTACTTTACCATCTGCTGTCAGCAGGAAAGCTGATGCGTCAAGGTCAAAGTCTTGTCCGTCAGTTGCACGAGCATCCCAACCGAGACCGATCAGAACGTTTTTCATGCTTGGCGCTTCTTTGCTCAGAGAAACGTTACCGCCTTTAGAAAGAGATACACCCATTATTATTTCCTCATTTATTACGTTTTACGTTTGTATTAATTGGTTATACCCGATAGATTTTTAACTCACCGGATTTAGCTGGCGCTTTCTTTTTGTGGGAATAGCAGGCTGGCAAGAATACCTGCTGTCAGTACCCCGATGACCACAAGCAGGCTAGTCGTTGCCGAAATCGAATAACCATGGTGGAAAATGTGCTCAGAGGCGTTCAGACCCAGTTTAGTGGCGATGAAGAACAGCAAAACGATGACTGCCTTTTCCAAATGCACCAGATACTTTTTCAATGCTTCAAGCACGAAATAGAGCGTACGCAGGCCCAAGATAGCAAACATCATGGCGCTGTACACAATTAAAGGTTCCCGGCTGACTGCAATAACCGCAGGCACAGAGTCAAAGGCAAACATGACATCAGACAGCTCAACCACGGCCAAACACAGCATCAATGGTGTAGCGTAAAGCGCTGCTTTACCAGTACGGCCCACTTTCACATCGGCATTTTCCGGTTTAGCCAGTTCCGCATTTACTTCCTTTTGGTTCAGCATAAAAGCATGACCGCGCAGTTTCGGCCAAATCGGGAAGAAACGCTTCACCATACGGTAGGCAAGGTGCTGTGAATAATCTTCGATTTCATCACCATCATCGCCGCTTTTCAGCATCATAACTGCTGTCCAGCCCACAATGACGGCAAACACGATCTCAACCCACGGCCCGAGTGCTAACAGGCTCGTTCCGATGGCAACGAAAATACCACGGAAGACGATAGCGCCAATAATTCCCCAATACAGGACACGGTGGCGATAGCGGTCCGGAACAGCGAACCAGGAGAAAATTGCCATGATGACAAACAGGTTATCGACAGAGAGCACTTTTTCCAGTGCGTAACCGGTCACAAACAGGCTGGCTGTTTCTGCTCCGTGATGAACATACAGGAATCCCGCGAAAACAAATGCAATCGCTATCCAAAAAACAGACCAGAGAGCGGCACTGCGCAGCGAAATCGGCTTATCATGACGATGCATAAAGAGGTCGATAAAGAGCGCACCAACCGACAGAATAATAAATACAGCAACGGTTTCCATCGGAAAACCAATGTGCGTGGATACCATGAAGTAGGCCTCTTAAATTATCTGCAATTACAGTTCGAAATCGGCCAGTGCAAAGCCAAGGGCTGTGCAAATTTCACGGGCAGCATTCTTTTCGTTATTGTCGAAGTCACCATCACTTTTGGCGACTGCGATCCCTACGCGTAAAGCAAGCTGTGCCGCTTCCGGTTGTTGCTTCAGCGCCATGATGAATTTCATGGCTTCCCCTTTACCAATGTCAGCATCAAATTCATAGCTGCTGACCAGTTTGTTAAAGAATTCGATAATTTCAGCAGTATCGAAAACTTTCAGTTCGGGGGAGCTTTTAATGAATCCGATCATTTTTTGCTTTTCTTCTGAACTGACGCCATCGCTCGCCATTGCAACGTGCGCGCATACTGCCACCGTGCCTTCCATGAACTTTCTGTTCTTGAAGCGGCCAACTTGGTTGGTCAGTTCTTCACGTCCTGCGTTGAACGCTGACTTGATTTTGTTTAAAAAGGACATAGGTCCCTCCATTTGCATAAAACGCTGATGTAATAAGTGATTGTGTTATTTAAAAAACCAAAGCATTATTTTCTGCCGGATTCCCAGCTAAAGCCCCATCCCAACGCTCTGTCCATCTCTTGATGCCCGTTGAAGTATTGATTGATACGTTCTACTTTGATGGAGCCGTTTTCGTTGACAAGGCGGGCAATGGCACACATGTTTTTGTGGTTGTAGCCTTCTGTCATACGAGTTTCAATTGGCGGTTGGTCAGGGACATAGATCGTGACAACACCGTCGGTTTTATCCCAGCTTGGCGCACCTTCGTAGATAAAGGCGTAGATTAAAACTTCACTGATGTTTTTCCACTCAAAGCCATTGATATGAAGCCATTCACCGCCAGCCACATTACCGGTGCGATCATCGCCCTGTAATTCTACGTAAGGTTCATAACGGTAATCACCAAAGCGATTCCCCAATGCCTGTACAACGTCTTTATGGCCATTTTGCAGCCGGACAAATGCACCGAGATCAAGGTCTACGTTTTTGTTTGAACCGAACATGCCTTGCAGTATGCCTTTTGAAGCAGAGGAAGTTTGGTTCCAGTTCAGGTTAACGCGGATTTCACCGAAATTATCGCGTTTACTCAGGCTGATAGCCGGTTTTTCTTTGGTCAGAGAAACCTTGCTCAGATTAACGTTAGTCGGTGCGGGTGTTGTGGGAGCTGATGTTGTGGGAGCTGGTGCAGGTGTTGAAGTTGATGCGCCATCATCAACGATATCCACGCCAAAATGCTCCGCCAGAGGCTTGAGGCCGCCGTTAAAGCCTTGGGCAATAAAACGGAACTTCCACTCACCATTACGACGATACAGTTCACCGAGAATCAAGGCAGCTTCTGAACGCCCTTGTATTTCAACGTCACCCTGTAAAATTACGCTACTGTTCAGTTCAACCCGAATGGTAAGGCTACGCAGGCTGGAAATCGTTTGGTTGCCGTCGCAGGTTGCGGTGAATGCCACTTTCTGGACATCCTGACCTAATGCGGGCAAGTTGACGAAAAATGAGGTATTGATGTTGCCACCAGCCAGGCGAATAGTGTTGTCATTATTGACGGGCTGACCGTAGAATACCATATCAGGATCGCCTTTAACTTTGCCGTCGGCATACAGACGGAAAGCAGAGACATCAACGGCCGAACCTGACAAAACCCGCACGGTGAGTGTTTGGTTGGCAACGGGGGCATTCCCCCCGGGTGTCAGATTCATTAGCTTACCACCGTCTCAACGATCTGCGGATACATCGCATCAATGGTACGCCCAACGCAAGGAACACCATGTGCAGTGAAATCCCATTGACCGCCGTTGCGGCACAGAGAGGAGATGATAATGCCAGTATGGGAGCCTTGCTCATTCAGTTGATAGCGAGCCAGCTCTTTGCCGTTTTGGTCAATGACACGGCAGAAGGCATTTTCAACATCATTGAAGGTTTGGCCACGGAAGCTGTTAACGGTAAAAGCAAGATACTCGACATTAGCGGGCAACTTGATCAGATCGACACAGATAACTTCATCATCCCCGTCACCTTCACCTGTCAGGTTGTCACCCGTGTGGAGGATAGAACCGCATTTTGATTTTAGCTGACCGAACCACACTGTATCGATGGCATTACCGGATTTATCAAGCAGGATGCAGCTTGCATCCAGATCAATTTCATCACTGCTGCCAAATAAACTCGCGAGAAAGCCTTTTTTCTTGGCTATGGGATCCCATCCCAGACCAAAATTAACTTTAGCCAGTGAAGCGCTCTGTTTGGTGAGCGAAACTGACTGATTTTTGCTTAACGAAACCATTAATGACACCTCTATACCTGTTTGTCGGTGAATTACGGTAATTTCACGCATTAAAAAATCATAATATGAAAAATAGATAGCCAATATCTGTCATATTATGATTCCCATAAACAGTATATCTGGTTGTTAACTGCATGATAGGAAACAATCTGCCTTCATTTTTTATCATTTCTTTTTCATGCGGAAAAGTCAAACAAATTTTGGAATAAAAAATCATAATATGATTGACATGTAGTGATTGTCAACTCTAGACTGCGACGCATATTCCGCCCAATTTAGAAAGGATGCTGCACATAGCCAAGTTGACTGTCGGCAATTTAACAATTGTTTCTGTCAAAATAACGAAATTTGATTTACGAAAAGATAATTTGATTTATGAGATAAATAGTTACCGCATTTATCAGCCATCCCAAGTGATCTGAAATTTTTTTCTAAAGGCATTACATGACAGCATTAAGTAACACCTGTATTTATCAGGAACAAGTTTATCAAAAACAGATTTACCAAAAAAAGTTGAACAGTGGGACGTTGACGGTAACGGCAACCCATGATTTTGCATCTCTGGAAACACTGTTTGATATCGCTGAACGCCGTAATCCCAAAAGAGCATTTTTGTTTGTCAGCAAAGTATTGGGGCGGCATATTCCGGTCAGTCCATCTACGATGCGTTCGGTCTATCGACAGTTGTCTGAACGGTTCCCAGCCAATCTTCCTGGCCCAGTTTTGTATATTGGCATGGCGGAAACGGCGGTCGGGCTTGCTGCCGGCGTGTTTCAGGAAACAAAAAGCAAAGTAGATGCTCCCGTGTTTCTGACTTCGACACGCCATCCTGTTGATGGTGATTTGTTGTGTGAGTTTAAGGAAAATCACAGTCATGCAACGGATCATCTGATTTATTGGCCAGCAGAAAGCCGGTTGCGTCAACGGGTGATAGATGCACGTACTTTGGTCTTGATTGATGATGAAGCAACGACCGGCAACACTTTTCTCAATTTATTGGCGGCGTTGCGTCAGGCAGGGCTTAAGCATATTGAACATATTGTCACCGTAACGTTGACAGACTGGAGTGGGAAAGCGGTTGTACAACGCAGCCCATTACCGGTTTCTACGGTTTCCCTGATTGAAGGGCATTGGCAATGGGATGCAGATATATCCGCTCCGGTTCCGGTTATGCCTCAAGTCAATGTTACCGCACGGGGAGAAGTCGGCATTATCGGTCGCCAGAATTGGGGGCGTCTGGGGTTAGATGAAAGCCAATGTGAGATTGGTGCTGATATTCATGTCAGGGCAGATGAGAAAGTGTTGGTATTGGGTTCCAGCGAATTTGTCTGGCAGCCGTTCCTGCTGGCTGAACGACTTGAGCAGGAAGGGGCATCGGTCATGTTTGGCTCAACAACCCGCTCTCCTATTTCCTGCGGTCATGCTATCCAGTCTGTGATGGCTTTCACTGATAATTACGGGCTTGGCATCCCGAATTTTCTCTATAACGTCGCTCATCAGAAGTTTGATCGTGTCTTGCTCTGTCTTGAAACACCGAGAACGTCGGCTGATCAGGCGCTGATGGCACAGCTTGCCCATGTTTCTCCGGTTGTAGAGATTGTTGGTTATGATTAAGCCTGTCTTGCTGACCGATCTTGATGACACGCTATTTCAGTCACGCAGGAAGATAAAGCGCGCGTCGGATAGTTCAGCTTTTCGCGTGGGGGCTTTGGATCGAAAAAGTTCTCCTCATAGCTATATGACGGAAGAGCAATCCATGCTGGTTGATTGGCTGTTGGCTCATGCAGAGTGTATTCCCGTCACAGCCAGAAATACAGAACAGCTCAGCCGTGTACAGATCCCTTTTAATTCCTGGTGCATTGCCTCTCACGGGGCAGTGCTTCTCACCCCAGAGGGTGTCGTTGATGAGCATTGGCAATCACATATGTTGCGGGAGTTAATGCCGTATCGGGAAAAATTGCAGGCGTTGGAGCGTTTGAGTCATCACCTGATTGAGTCTTATGGTATGGATGCGTGGGCACGCCTTGATTATGAGTATGGTGATATCCCTGTTTTCCTGATCATTAAACATCGGGATCATGACAGGTTGAATGAGCTTAATCTGCTGGCTGAAACTCTGGTTAAAGAAAATCATTTTTATTTCCACCAACACTTTTATGTACACCAAAACAATAACAACCTTACTTTGCTGCCAAAGTGTGTTGACAAGGGGCTGGCAACTCGTCACCTTTTGCAAAAGCTTCGTGCTGAGAGAGGGGTTTTTCCGGTCATTGGCTTGGGAGATAGTCTGAGCGATTACCGTTTCATGCACCTGTGCGATTGGTTTGGTATGCCCCGGCAAAGCCAGTTTGCCGATACATTAATGACTGCTTTATTTGGAGCTGTAAATAAATGAATAACTTTCCTCCTTTTTCTGGAAGTTATGCCTCTGATGATGTTCAATTTTTGCTAAAACCAATCCAAATGGAGATGACACCTGTCGATGTTAAGGAACAGTTGATTCAATCTGGTGCCCGCCATTATTCGGATATGTTGAGTCAGGAACCGGAGCCAACCCCTTATCATCTTGATCTGTTTGATAAAGCCCTTGAGCAGGGGGCCGTTCGGCTGGCAACGGAAGTGGTGATGCTTGCTAAAGCACTGGTATCGCGCTTTGGGGATACGCCGATTGTGTTGGTCAGTTTAGTCAGGGCTGGTGTTCCTTTGGGGGTAATGCTGCATCAGGCACTCAGGAAAATGGGTAAGCATTCTTATCATTATGGTATCAGTATCATTCGGGATCGGGGCATTGACAGCACGGCACTATCGTATATTGAACAGCAACATGGCACGGATGGTTTGGTGTTTGTCGATGGCTGGACTGGCAAAGGGGCGATTACCACAGAACTGGCGCAATCACTGGCAGGGCGGGTGGGTTATTCGGGTATTCCTCGCTTGGTGGTACTGGCTGATCCCTGTGGTTGTTCGTGGTTGGCGGCAAGTGACGATGATTGGTTGATTCCTTTCGGCATTATGGGAGCACCGGTATCAGGGTTGATATCACGCTCTATTTGGCGTGAAGGTGGAGTGCACGGCTGTGTGCAGTGTGATCACCTGACAGAGTTTGATTGCAGTCGTTTGCTGGTGGACACTGTGGCTGATTGCCGTGATCAATTGAATTTGGATGCGATATCAGAGGCTGTTTGGCTTCCGCAGGAAAAAACGCCTTTATTGCAATTGAGCAAAGCGGTGATTGCTGACCTTGCTGAAAAATACCAGATTGACAGCATCAATCGCATCAAACCCGGTATTGCTGAAGCAACCCGCGCAGTATTGCGGCGCGTACCAGAACATGTACTTGTACGTTCCCAGAATGATCCTGATGTTGCGCTATTGGTTCATCTGGCTCGCCAGAAAAATGTTGTTATTACGGAAGTGGGTGATCAGGTAGGTCAGTATCGCGCCGTTACTATCATTAAAAAGGTTGCGTAATGAAACTGATCCCTTCTCCATACCAACTTGGCGCGACGCTGTATATGCCGGCCACCCGTCAGGATATTGCAGAAATTGTTTTACAAAACAAAATCATTGGATTGCGCTCTCTGGTGATTTGTCTGGAAGATGCAGTCAGTGAGCAGGATATCCCTGCGGCTGTTGAGAACCTCAGTCGTGTTCTGCAAACATTGACAGGATCTGATATGGCTTATTCCGGTACATTTTTTTCCGGCAAGAAACAACATCGCCCTCTGGTTTTTATCCGTCCGCGCAACAAGACAATGGCGAAACACCTGATCGCCAACATTAACCTCAATATCATTGATGGGCTGGTTTTGCCCAAATTTACCCACGCTTCGCTGCCCGATTGGTGGGATATTATTCGTTCAACGCATCTTTGCATTATGCCGACACTGGAGACTGAAGAAGTCTTTGATATCCAGAAAATGAATCAGCTTGCTGACGTTCTCAAAAATCATCCTTGCAAAGAACGCATCATTGCCCTGCGTATTGGCGGCAACGATCTGATGAATATGATGTCCTTACGACGCCCCCGTGATTTCACGCTTTATGATGGGCCAATGGGATATGTCATTAAAATGCTTGTTGCCGTTTTTGCGGCGCGGGGGTTCGCACTGACAGCCCCGGTTTGTGAGCACATTGATGATTTGGAACTCCTTGAGAAAGAATTGGCATTGGATATTGTTCACGGTTTGGTGGGAAAAACAGCCATACATCCAAAGCAGATTGAATGTATTCAGCGGGCGTTGAGGGTCAGTTCCCATGATTATACTGATGCATTGAATATTCTTACCTCAAGCCAAGCTGTCTTTAAATCTCAGGGGGTGATGTGTGAACCTGCTACTCATCAACGGTGGGCGGTCAATATTCTTGAGCGGGCAGAACATTACGGTATCGAGCCTGAGACAGCATAAAGCCTGCAACCGGAGAAAAGAAGGTTAAGGCTTTCAATCTGTTTTGATATTGATTTACCTGTGATAGAAGCTATGCTGGAAGTTATTCCCGTGGTTAACAGTAGGGGGTTTTGTTATCCCTAACTTGGTAATTAAAAAGATGCTGCTCAGTCCCAAACAATTTAGAAATTTCAAGTTAACTTTATTACTTTCACATGGCAAACCAGTTAGTAAGGTTAGGATCATTAACGAGCTCAATTGTTCTGAGCCGACATTAACACGTGCATTGCGGGAGTTGAGGGATCTTTACTGTGCTGATATTCGTTTTAGCAAAATGGGGAATACCTATCAATTAGTTGATAGTGGAGTGTTGGCCAAGAAAGACGTGAAAAGGATCGAAGAGCTGATTATTCAGCATCTCAGCCTGAAAGCCGAAGAGTCCACCAGCCATGTTTTCCTTGATAAAGAGAAGAAAAAGCCTATTTCTCTTTCTTTGAGAATGTCTGTTATCAGAAAAATTGATGGTCTGGCTAACCGGCTTGAGACGACCAGAAGTGAAGTGGTCGAAATGGTTGTAGACAGGTGCATTGAGATGCTCATGAAAGAAACCCTGCACAGCGAATTACCAAAACGGCGAGTCCCGTAATGCCAGTCGGTTAAATTCAACCGGCATCAGGGGAGGGGACTGGCTTGATGGGTTGTTTAGTGGTTGTGGCGTGTAAGCTTATCAAGATATCCCATCATAAAAGCGGACAAAACGAAGGTAAGGTGGATAATGACATACCACATTAACTTATTGTCCGGCACATTTTTGGCATCCATAAAGATACGCAGCAGGTGAATGGAGGAAATAGCGACAATTGAGGCTGCAACTTTATTTTTGAGTGAGGTTGCGTCCATTTTTCCCAACCAGCTCAGCTTCTCTTTACTTTCGTGGATATCCAGGCTTGAGACAAAATTTTCATAACCTGAAAACATCACCATCACCAATAACCCACCCACCAAGGCCATATCAATCAGAGAAAGCAGTGTCAGGATCAGATCTGACTCTGCAACCGAAAATATATTCGGCAGGATGTGCATGATTTCCAGAAAGAATTTAATCGCAAGAGCAAATAGCGCTAATGATAAACCGAAATAGACCGGTGCAAGCAGCCAGCGCGAGGCATACATAGTGTTTTCGAGAAAGCGTTCCATGGTGTTTTTATATGTTACAAAAGGGGCGATAGTATAGATCAAGAGTGTGAAGGCTATGAAATAGTTATCGTTGTCAGGCCCTTATCCGGGCACAGATAGGCTTTTATGGTTGTTCATGCTAAAGATATTGATGGCGATGCAAAAACACTTGCTGGCTCTATAACTAATCATAGAACCAGTGGCCTGCTGAGTAGCGTTAGTCCAACCACGGAGTAAGATGTGGTTGAAGATTTGACCTTTTGCGATGGCAGATTTTTTGCCACTGAGGTAAGTGAATTTTGTGTTACCAGCTATATTCCACAGTGGCAAAGATGCTGCGTCCGCTACCATAGAAGCAGGCTCCTGCATTCGAGCAAGAAGCGACGTAATGTTTATTGGCCAGATTGTTTACATTCAGCCGTACATTCGCGCCTTTTAACTGAGAGGAGGCTTCGCCAAGATCGTATTTCGCCATAAGGTCATAAAGGGTATAAGGTTTGACGTGGAAGGTTTCTGAATAATCACCGGAAGTAGAGCCGGTATAACGCACACCTGCTCCTAATGTAAATCCTTTCAGCGCAGTTTGTGTGAAGGTATAACTTCCCCATGCAGAAGCCGCATGTTCAGGAATTGAAGGCACCCTTTTGCCGATACGTGAAGTATTGTGATCGTCTTTGGTTTTGGTGTCTGTATAGGTATAGCTTGCTGTCAGATTGATTTCTGGTGTGATTTGAGAGCGAATTTCAGCTTCTGCCCCTTTTGAACCGATTTTGCCAATTTGTTCGCTAAAGCGAGTAACCGGGTTACGGCTGGTCACGTTTTTCTGGGTGATATCGAACAGAGAAAGCGTTAACAGGGTATTGTGATCTTTTGGCTGGAATTTGATACCGATTTCAGTTTGTTCACCGGTTGTGGGTTTGAAAGCCGGAGTGCCGGGTTTACCTTGATCCAGATTAGGCTCAAACGAGGTGCTGTAACTGATATAAGGCGAAATGCCGTTATCAAAGGCGTACAATAACCCCGCACGTCCTGTAAAAGCACGGTCTTTTTGTGTTGTTGATGTGCTCTTCATGATGTCTTGTTGCTTGGTTTCAGTCCAGTCATAACGCCCTGACAGAACTAAGTTCCAGTTTTCCCAACTCAGTTGATCCTGTAAGTAAACACCTAACTGATGAAGTCTATTTTTCCTATTCCTGTTGAGGGACAGCCCGTTTTCATCGACATGCACGCCCCAAACCGGGTTTGACCAATCAAAATTGTATGTTCCGTTTTCATCCCAATCACGCCAGAATTTATTGTGGTTATTTACCCACTTATAATCGATCCCACTGATGATGTTATGTTCAATGCTACCCACTGAAAAAAGCGCTTTCAGTTGGTTATCCATGCTTATTCCTTGAGACTCGTTATGATCGCGCTGTGGAAAACGCGTAATGATGGGACGATTGGTATCTGATGCAAGAACGAGATATTTATGGCGTTCATCTGATTGCGAATAACGCAGGTTTTGTTGGAAAGAGAAGACATCACTAATGTCATGCTCAAGAATGTAGCCGATAGAGAGCTGTTCCCGTCTGGACTGATTAAAAGAAGGATCACTGAAATTCATATTGTAGGGGATATAGCCTGCATTGGGTACGGGGGTTATCGTGCCGTCTTTAGGATAGAAGTTGCGGTATCCCGCTTTAGGGTCGAACTGATAGCTGGTGAGTAACGTAAAAGTCGTATTATTGTTGGGTATCCATGTCAGTGCTGGCGCGATGGCAATCCGCTCTTTTTTAAAACCTTTAACGAATTGTTTTTGCGTGCTGAGAACACCATTCAGACGATAGAGAACGGACATATCATCACTCAACGCACCACCGAAATCAAAGGCCATTTTCCCAAGGCTCTGATTGCCTGCTTTCATCTGTACTTTATGGATGGGCTGAGCAGTTGGCCTTTTGCTGGTCATATTAATCAACCCCCCGGGACTGACCTGACCATACAGCACAGATGCCGGTCCGTGTACCAACTCCACACGCTCTAATAGCCAAGGATCGATCTGACCAACAGTGCCGCTTGAACTGTTTGTACCATAACTCAGTCCATCAAGAAATTTAGGGGCATAACGGAAGCCACGTGTAATCACTTCGTCGTTGCGGTTGGAAGAACCCCGGTAATTAGTCACAACACCGCTTGAATAATTCAGGGCGTCAGCCACTGTCATGGCACCTTGTGCTTCCATTTGTGTGCGGTTGACGACGCTGATTGATTGAGGGGTTTTAATCAGGGGAGTGGAGCTTTTGGTGCCAGCGGTGCTCTCTAATTCTACAAAATGTTTTACTGAGTTGCTTTGATTGGTGCTTGTGACGGTGATGATGTCTTCTTTGTCGCTGACAGTTCCAGGGTTTGCTACAGCATAAGGGGATAACAGCAAAGTGGAGGTCAATATTAAGGGTAACTTATTATAGTTATGTTTTTCCTTTATTTTTATTGCAGTTTTTACCGTTTGATTCTTGATAAGCAGTACCATGGATTTCATCTCTCAAAATAGACTTATTTAAAAATAAATATTAAAAATCAATTAATTAATTGAAATTATCCCATTATGACCAAGCGGAGTTGTGGGGCCTCCTGCCACATTACCCCTGATATTTCTCCATGAATTCTGCCTGCCAGTCGCTACAACCAATAAATAACACGAATGATATTGAAAATGAAAATCGTTATCAATATCATTCGTGAAGCGGTAATTTTTTCCTTTGTGAGTGTTATTGGCTCAGATGTATCAGGCTTGAACAAATCGTGTGAGCAGATCTTTTTGAGAGGGATAAGGGGATGAAGTTAGTATTTCAGCCATCAGGTACGGCAGATGATTTGTTATCTGCGCTCCATGCTGGCAGTGAATTATGGTGGAAAAGTATTGCTGTTTTGGGAACGCCCATCATAGAGGTTCCAACAAATCATCAAGTTCAGGCAACATTCTTTTGGCGAGATCCTAACGGCAATGAACAACATTCAGCTCTGCGCAGAGTTTATGTTGATATTAATGGTATCACTAATCACCATCGTCCAGACCCCCAGAGTTTGCAACGGTTATCCGGAACGGATATCTGGTATTGGTCAGTAAGCCTTGAAGATGACTGGAGAGGAAGTTATCGATTTATACCGGTCACGGATGCCCATTTGCCCCCCAACTTTTTTGATGAATCTAAGCCTGATAAACCCAAGCCGCGCAACCAGCAACAACGCGAATGGTGGATTTCACTCTTCCCGTTATCCACACCAGATCCTTTGAACCGCCAACATCATCACCGTAATGGGCTTGGTTTGTCTTTATCAGCAATTCATATGCCTTATGCGACTGAACAGACTGCATGGGAAGGCGTGGTAATAAAGCCAGTCCCTGCTACGCAGCCGGGTAAACATGAACCTTTGCTTTTGCATTGGAATAGTGACCGCCTCAACAATCAAAGACGTGTCTGGCTTTACGCTACAGGGGAAGAAACAGAACACCCACGTCCTCTTATCATCCTGCTGGATGGGTTAACCTGGCGGGAGAAAATGCCAATTTTTCCGGCGATTGACATGGCGACTGAACAACAGCAGATACCCGGTGCAGTCTGGCTTCTGATTGATGTTATCGATATGTCTCACCGGGAGCAGGAGCTTCCCTGCAACCCTGATTTTTGGCAAGCGATTCAGGATGAACTATTACCGCTGGCCGCACAGCATACGGTTTTCAGTGATGATCCTGAACAAACCGTTATCGCAGGGCAGAGTTACGGTGGGCTGGCAGCGCTCTATGCGGCTCTCCATTGGCCGCAACGCTTTGGCTGTGTCCTCACACAATCGGGTTCTTTCTGGTGGCCTGATAGCAGAATTGTCCGACAGTTTATGTCATCTGCGGAACATCAACCCGGCTGGCTGACACAACAAGTTCTTGAACAAAAAGTGCTCCCCTCATCATTGAAAATCTTTCAGGAAGCGGGTTCCCGCGAAGCAGATATCCATTTTGTCAATGACCAAATGTATGCCGCGCTGCAAGGGGCGGGGCATCGTGTGAATTATCGCGTGTTTAATGGTGGGCATGATGCGTTGTGCTGGCGCGGTGGATTAATTGATGGCCTGAGTTGGTTACTGGCTGAAAAGTGATGCGGTAAACCGATTGTTCAAATCCTAAATATAATTGAGAACCAACGATGAATCTGGAACAAAAGAATCCTTTTGATGATGACGAAGCTACTTTTTATGTGCTGATAAATAATCAACAGCAATATAGCCTTTGGCCAACCTTTGCCACACAACCCGTCGGCTGGGAACGGGTTATCGGTCCTGATTCACGAGCGGCTTGTATCGCATACATAGAAGAGCACTGGATCGATATGCGTCCGGCCTGTCTGCGTAAACCATTCTGCGAAACCCATAGATAAATCAAATTAATAATGCTGATGGTTTAACCTGTCGATAAGAAAGGAAATCAAACGTGCCTAATGTATTGCAATTTTCTGAAATTAAATCAGTCAATCTGACCTTGCCGCTCGTGGCTGCCCAGCCCGGAATCTGGATGGCAGATCAACTTGCCAGCCATCGAAATGAATTCACCATTGCGCATTATATTGAAATCAATGGCGAACTGGATCGCGCTTTATTTGATGCGGCTATCCGCCAGGGTTTGGCTGAGGCCGATACCATTCATGCGCGATATTTTATTAATGAAGAGGGAGAGCCTGTACAGCAAATCCCGGATTTTCATCATGCGCAATTTCATCATGTACAATTTCATCATGTACAACAGGTTGTTGCTCCAGAATGGATTGAATTCTCTCATAAACAGCCTCATAAACAGCCTCATGAACAGTCCCGCAAACAGGGAGAAAACGCATCACAGGAATTAATGCAGACGGATTTGGCAATTGAGTTACCCGCAGATGGAGAACGTCCCCTTTATCGGCAGGTGATTATGAAGATTGAGGCTCAGCCTGAACGTTGGTTCTGGTATCAGCGTTTTCACCATCTTATGTTGGATGGCTTTAGTTTTGATGCCCTGACCCGACGTATTATTGATATTTATAATGCGTTAAGTGCAGGCCGCCAGCCAACTGAAAATCCTTTCAGCCCCTTTGAGTTGGTCGTCAAAGAATATCAGAGCTGGGAACAGTCACCCGCAAAAGCAGAGTCAGCCGCATTCTGGCAAAAACATACCCGTGAACGTGGTGCTTCTGTTTCACTTTCCACTGAAGATATCGCCTGTTGGTCAGAAAATGGTGAAGTTGAATATCTTGGGCGCAGTGATGATCAGTTAAAAATACGTGGTCAACGGATTGAACTGGGGGAAATTGAACAAGCTTTGCTGGAGCAACCGGGAATTGCTCAGGCGGCGGTTGCAGCGCGTGAGCTGGGTAAATCAGGTCAGGCGACTGGTCATGTCGATGCACGTCAGCTAATTGCTTGGTTGATTCCTCAATCCGGTGTGACATTGGATCTTGAAGCATTGCACCAAACGATAATGAAACGATTACCGGCTTACATGCTGCCTGTCACTTATGTGATACAGGAAAATTTCCCGTTGAGTGCTAATGGCAAATTGAATCGCAAGGCACTCCCGATGCCAGAAAAATTAACCACGGGCAGGCAACCAAAAGCGGGTTTGGAAAGCCAGATAGCCGAGTTGTTCAGCGAGATTTTAGAGTGTGGCCCCGTTTGGGCTGATGATGATTTCTTTGCTCTGGGCGGGCATTCGTTGCTGGCAATGCGTCTGGCAGCCGAGATACGCCGCCGCTTTAATCACCATTTTTCTAATCACCGGCTTTCCAATAATAGTGTTTCAGTCGGTCATATCATGGTCGCGCGAAGTGTAGAGAAATTAAGTGCGTTATTGGTTGATGAGCAGGAACAGAATTCGGCAGAAAAGCGTGGCGTGGGGGAAGTTCTACCTTTGCGGGAAGGAACAGGAGCAGCGCTGTTTTGTATACATCCAGCGTCGGGTTTTGCCTGGCAATACAGTGGATTGTTGCGTTATCTGGAGGGGGATTGGCCGATTATCGGATTGCAGTCACCTCGTCCCCACGGTGTGATTGCAGATTGTGATAGCCTCGACGCAATGTGTACACGCCATTTGGCTACATTGCGCACTGTCCAGCCTCATGGGCCTTACTATTTGCTGGGGTATTCTCTGGGTGGAATGTTGGCTCAGGAGATGGCAATCCGTTTGCGGCAAGAAGATGAAGAAGTCGCTTTCTTAGGGTTATTGGATGCTTATCCCCCAGAAGGGCAGGATTGGGGCGGATTAAGCGAGGAAGAGGCCAAACAGGAAATTGCCCGTGAACAGGCGGAGTTTATGGCGGAGACAGAAGATGAGCATGATCCGCAACTATATGATCCACAACTGGGCAGGGAAAAACAGGCGATGTTTGAGGATATTGTTGCTAACTATCAGGATGCTGTCCGCAGTTTATTGTCTGCCGTTAACAAGCAATATGATGGCGAAGCCACACTGTTTGTGGCTGCGCGGACATTGCCTCCAGAGTTAGATGTTGAAAAGACGTGGGCGCCCTGGATTAGCCACTTAAAGGTGTATCGGCAAGATTGTGAACACGCCGATATTCTTTCTCCGGCACCATTGAAACAGTGGGGACCATTGCTCAATAACCTGTTGAAACAACGTCGCAATTAACTTTATCGCGTTTAACGTTATCGTATGGAACATTATGGCTAAGTCATCAATCTTTTTAGATTTTAGTTTGCTCAGAAAGAACGCACATTTCCGCGCTATCTTTATTGCCCGCATGTTATCCGTTTTTGCATTGGGTATGCTGACGGTTGGCGTTCCTGTCCAAATGCAATTTCTGACGGGTTCTACCTTACAGGTGGGCATTGTGGTTGCTTTGGATGGGATCGGTATGTTTATCGGACTCATTCTGGGGGGAATACTGGCTGATCGTTATGACCGGCGTAAACTCATTCTGTTTGCCCGGGGAACTTGCGGTATCGGTTTTGTGGCATTGAGCTTTAACGCATTTTTAGATTCACCATCGCTGTATATGCTCTATTTCCTTTCTGTTTGGGATGGTTTTTTTGGTGCGTTAGGTATGACGGCGTTAATGGCGGCAATTCCAAATCTGGTCGGGCGGGAAAATCTGGCTTCAGCAGGTGCCTTGAGCATGATCACTGTTCGTATTGGTGCCATTATTTCTCCCGCTTTGGCAGGTATCATTATTGTTGTTGGTGGGCCGGGCTGGAACTTTGCCGTTGCCGCAATCGGGACGTTGGCAACACTGCTGCCTTTGATGAGACTCCCGGCAATGAAACCTCAGACGAGCAAGCAAGAACATCCGATCAGTGCGCTGGTCAGTGGGGTGAAATTTGTTTGTCAGCACAAAATAGTGGGCAGTGTCATTCTGGTGGGAATGATGATAAGTGTTGCGGGAGCGGTTAGGATTCTGTTTCCTGCATTATCTCAGGAGGTTTACCACCAAGAGCCATCAGCGACGGGATTAATGTATTCCGCCGTGCCATTAGGCGCCATGCTCGGTGCGTTCACCAGCGGTTGGATAGGGAAAAGTACCCGGCCGGGGATCTTACTGATTATATGTGCCCTGTGTTCCTTTATCACGTTATCTATGTTGGGCGTTGTCACCCATATCGTGCTGGCATTAGTGGTATTGGTCTGTTATGGCTATTTGAATGCGTTTGCATCTTTACTGCAATTTACGCTTATTCAGAGCCATACACCGGATCATTTATTGGGACGAGTAAACAGTTTTGTGACTGCTCAGGATGTGACAGGGGATTCATTGGGGGCGTTGGGATTAGGTTTTATGGGGCGTTTGTTGTCTCCATTAATGACCGCCTTTTCATTTGGAGCCTTTGCTGCACTTGTCTGCTTGTTGCTTGCCGCAGTCGTAAAACCGTTGCGTCATTCCACATTACGCGACAGCACATCATTATCAGATACACAACCTTTAAAAATTGAACCTCAGAAAAATGAAAGTTAATGGTCGTGAAGCCCGACCATTATTCTTGGCAGAAGTTGCTTTCGGCTAAATAAGCCACGGCGTGGTATCAATATCACGCCATCTCCCCCGAATCATAAAAATAACATTATTTGTTATGTTTTATTTAAAATATATATAAATAAATGTTAACAAAATATGGCATTTTATGGGTGTTTAGGGGGCAGGTGGTGGCGTTGATTACATACACTTTTTTTAATCCTTCCCTGTTCTTAGGAAACTATACCTTTGATGATTCCTGCCCGCTTACACAATAAAAAACATAAAAACTGGTATTTTGGCAAATTAACAATGGATGGTAACTGAAATGAAGAAGCGATATAGAATACCTCGAAGTGCTTTGACTGCCGCGCGTTTATCCATCAAAACCCAACCCCGTATACTTCACTACGCTATCGCCTGCTGTCTGGCGGCTGCCAGCGCAGGAGCTTATGCGGAAAACTATGTTGAGAAGGGGAAAATAGGTGATCCGGCGAGTTGGCGTACCAGTGAGTTTTTGAAGGGCTGGGGGCTTGGTGCTATTCATGCTGACGAAGCTTATGCCAGAGGCTATACCGGTAAGGGAATCAAACTGGGGATATTTGATCAGGTGGTTTATGCCAAACACCCTGAGTTCGCAGGAAAAGATAAGGTTATCAACCTGACGACTTCTGGAATACGTGAGTATACCGATCCCTACATTAAGGCTAATAAAGGAGACGAATTCACTTATGACGGCACACCAACCGCAGATAAGAACAAAAAGCTAGGGGCGCATGGTGTTCATGTTGCGGGCATTGCGGCAGCCAATCGAGATGGCAAAGAAATGCATGGCGTAGCCTATAACGCCCAAATAATCGGTGCTGATAACGGTGATCCCGGCCCGGAAGATGGCATTATCTTAGGCAATGATGGCGGTGTTTATCAGGCAGGCTGGGATGCATTGATAAACAGTGGGGCTCGCATCATTAACAACAGTTGGGGTATTGGTATTGATGCAGATCTTGAGAAAGCCGGTAAATACCCGAATGGGCCTCATTTTACTTTGGCAGAAGCCCAGAAACAGTTTGATGAAATCAAGCCCATTTTGGGTACAAAACCGGGCGGTGCATATCAGGGAGCCATTGATGCGGCACGCAGTGGGATTGTAACAATTTTCGCTGCCGGTAATAGCTATAACTACACCCATCCAGATGCCATCGCCGGCTTGGCGTGGTTTGTCCCTGACGTCGCCCCAAACTGGTTAACGGTTACCAGCTTGCAGAAAGATCCCAATAGTACCAATAGCGAACCTTATACCATCAGCGATTTTGCTTCCCGCTGTGGTTATACCGCCAGTCTTTGTGTCAGTGCACCCGGCAGTTATATATATAGTTCAGTTATCACAGGAACAGGGGTGGACGATTTGAAAAACGGCTACGCCAGTTACAGAGGTACTTCAATGGCGGCACCCCATGCTGGCGGCAGTATCGCAGTATTGATGGAGCGTTTCCCCTATATGACGGGTGCTCAGGTCGCTTCTGTGCTTCGTACTACGGCGACAGATATGGGAGAAAAGGGGATTGATGAGCTTTACGGTTGGGGATTGATCAACCTCGGTAAGGCAATAAATGGCCCCGGTATGTTCTATACCGCAGAAGATATCCCTGAAAAATTCCGCATTCCCGATCCTGACGGAGTCGCTTACGGTAACGGTCAGTTTATTGCTGATATCCCGGGTGCCGGTGCTGTGCTTGATAAAGGAAAACCCATCGAGCGCATCTGTAATGGTAGTTTGTGTGAATGGGATATATGGAGCAACGATATCAGCGGTCATGGCGGGTTGACTAAACAGGGTAGCGGTAAGCTTATCCTCAGCGGTAATAATACTTATTCCGGCCCAACCTTGATCAAACAGGGATTATTGAACGTCAGCGGTAGTATTTCCTCGGCTGTTTCAGTACAGGAAAGCGGAATTCTTGGCGGGAATGGTACTGTTGGTATGCTCAATGTCCAGAGTGGCGGTACTGTTGCACCGGGTAACTCTATTGATCCGCGTAAGGCTATTGGTACGCTTAAGGCTACTGAAAAAGTGACCTTTGAACCCGGCTCTCATTATGCTGTTGAAATCGCTTCCAATGGACGCAGTGACCGCATTCAGGCTGAAAAAAATGTACAACTCAATGGCGGAAAAGTTTCTGTTTTCCTTGAAAATAAGGATAACTTGCTTTCCCTTAACAAAGTGCAAAGCTTAGCCGGTCAGCAATACACTATTCTGAGTGCGAAGCAGGACATCAATGGTCGGTTTGATCATGTTGTCCCGAATTATCTCTTCCTTGGCACTAGCTTGTCTTATCAACCCAGTGACGTCACTCTCCATGTCGGACGCAATGACACCGCTTTCGCGGCGGTGACTAAGACACAGAATGAACGTGCAATAGCGGTGGCTGCTGATACCCTCGGTGCTGGCAACCCGGTTTACGAAAGCCTTCTGACCAGTACTTCTGCGGAACAAGCCAGATATGCCATTCATCAGCTCGATGGGCAAGTTCATGCTGATATCGCTTCCTTGTTGGTTAATGACAGCCGCTATCTGCGTGATACGTTGAATACTCGGTTGAGTCAGGCAAAAGGGCGTTCATCATCGCCGGATATTCATGGGGATGATAACGGTGCATGGGTGAGGCTGCTTGGTGCATGGAGCCATGCTTCCGGTACACAGAATGTGACGGGCTATCAGGCATCCAATTATGGTGTATTCCTGGGCGCGGATGCTCTCATGGATGAATACAGCCGTCTTGGTATCGCGACAGGTTACACCCGTACTTCTCTGGATGGTGGTAACAGTGCCACTGCTGACAGCAATAACTATCACCTTGCGCTTTATGGTGATCGCCAGTTTGGTGATTTAGTTCTGCGTACCAATGGTGGGTTCACCTGGCACCGTATTGACACCAAACGTTCTGTTAACTACGGCAGTCAGTATGACCGTGAAGAGGCGAAATACAATGGCCGGACAGCGCAGCTGTCTGCGGAATTGGCTTATCATCTGCCAGCGGGTGCGGTGAACTTGGAACCTTTCGTTAATCTGGCTTATGTCAATTTCCGCAATGAAGGTATTAACGAAAACGGTGGTGCTGCTGCACTCCACGGCAATAAACAACATACCGAAGCAACAATCTCTACACTGGGATTGCGTGCTAACCATAACTGGCAGACTTCATGGGGCTCTTCAATTGCCCTGAATGGAGAGTTAGGCTGGCAGCATCAATACGGTGAACGTGAACGCGCTACAGGACTGGCATTCCGGGGTAGTAACACGACTTTTGTAACCCGTAGTGTCCCGGTTTCCCGTGACGGCGTGGTGCTGAAAGCGAATGCAGAGATGAGTGCAAGTGATAATGTGTCATTCACGCTCGGCTATAGCGGGTTGTTGTCCGGCCGCCATCAGGACAATAGCATGAACGTGGGTTTTAAATGGCAATTCTGATGATTCATCGGGTATAAAACAAGCAGAGCTGGTTATACTGGCTCTGCAATTTCCATTGTGTATCTGTTAACATAGCTCGCGGCATGATGGTGAGGTCTGGTTATTTTTTGGCGAAAACGATTATACCAAATCTTCATGCTGTTCAATAACTCCTCACAAAATGTCAACAACACCTAGTACTTAAAAGTTTTACTTGAGGGCAGTTGTTGGCGATTCTAGCTGTTATTACCACTATCATTCTGTATCTTGCGAGTATCAGTGAATATGATGCTTATCACTGGCTGTTAAATCAGAACCCAGTTTCGCCAGTGGAAATTCAATTAGTTGTGATAGTTACTATTACATGTGCAATTATTTTTACAACAATAAGTTAACAATTATTATGACATACCGTTTATTATCTAAAAATATTTGGGCATTGAGCCTGGATACATGTGCTGACACTGTATTTATTCGGAGGTTAGCATGAGTCAACAATGGACATCCCGTTTGGGGCACGTATTAGCAGCAACCGGATCTGCCGTTGGCATTGGTGCCATCTGGAAATTCTCGTATGTTTCAGCAACAAATGGTGGCGGTGCATTTCTGGTTGTATTTTTGTTGTTTAGCTTTGTGATTGGATTAGCGGTTCTGTTAGCTGAGAACATACTGGGAAGCAGTACGGGTGAAGTGGCCGTTAACGCGTTTAAAAAATTACTTGGTAAACACTGGGGGTGGGTTGGCTTTATAGGTATATTCAGTTCATGGTGTATCTATAGCTTTTACAGTGTTGTCGGTGGTTGGACTATCGGTTATACGGTGATGGCAAGTACAGGACAGTTGAATATTACCGATATCTCTCAACTGAAATCTATTTTCACCAATTTCATCAGCAATCCATGGTGGCCGATAATTGCACATCTGGCATTTTCAGGACTAACCTGTTTTGTCGTATTATCCGGCGTGCAAAAAGGTTTGGAAAAGTCCGTTAAAGTCATGATGCCACTGTTATTCTTTATCATGATAGTGTTAATTATTATCGGCATCCGCTTACCTGGCGCGTCAGAAGGGCTAAAACTATTCCTCTACCCAGACTTCAGTAGCTTGACCGGAAAAGGTGTTTTAGATGCCTTAGGGTTGGCATTTTTTTCACTGTCTATCGGTTTGGGGATTCACATTACGTACAGCTCTTATTTACCTAATAACAAAGGTATTGGTAGATCAAGTATCTGGGTTGTCGTCCTTTCTTGTTTGGTTTGTATATTGGCTGGCCTGATGATTTTTCCTGCTTTGGCGGCGGCTGGCTTAGAACCTAATGCGGGACCCGGATTAACGTTTATGACGATGCCAATTTATTTTGCCAGTCTTCCCGGTGGTTCAATATTAGCAGTCACTTTCTTTTTATTGTTACTAATGGCTGCACTGACCTCAGCAATTTCATTACTTGAACACATTGTTGCTTATGTTCAGACGCGTTTTCAATGGTCACGTCGTAAAGCCAGCTTAATAGTCACGGCATCGATTATGTTAATGGGGATCCCTGTTTCCTTATCTTTTGGCCCCTTAAGTCACGTTACATTAGGTGGAAAAACCATCTTCGACATGCTGGACTTTATTACTTCCAATGTCCTAATGCCATTGTTCGGAATTATCATTTGCCTCGTATTTGGCTGGTCACGCAAGGTCAATGAACTAATACCGGATAATATGTCATCGCGGAACCGTCAGTGTTTACTGTTTATATGGAGATATGTCGGACCTTTATGTATCGGAGTGATTTTGGTACACGGACTTATTTGATCGTGTTAAGTATCATTTTTTATCCGTCTTTATTTTATTAATGGATGTTTGGCTAGTCAGGGTTATTAATAATTGACTAGCCAAACTAAGTTAATTACCTTGCTATTATAATCTTACCATTAATAATGGATAAATAAGGACTGTAAGTTGCAGTATCACCTGTGATTTTATTATCAAATAGTATGGGTGAACGACCGAAAGCTCCTTCTTCAAGACGGAATAAACGACCATCTTTATAGCTAACTAATTTGAAATTTTTCCATTCAGGTTTTACTCTTACAGTGTAATCACCGCTATTGAGCATTTCTTCAAAGTCCATTGAGTCAAAGAATATTCTTGGATTACTGTTATCTGCAACAGCCCATTCGTTCCATGCTAGCTTACTCATGTTCCAGATTTTATCTAGATCCTTTTGCGAAAATGAGTGAATTATTTCCTGATAAAAAGATTTTATAATTGGCACATCTTTTTCTGTAACTTGCTGGGCTTTCGTCCACATCCACTCTGGCAAGCCATCAATTGAATAGATTTTTTTGGCAGAAAATAAACCTTTCTCTAGTGGGAGTGAGGACATGCCAGTAGAGTCAAAGCCTGCCTTCTCATTAGATATATTCTTGAGTGATTCCTCAGTGACTGGATTACCATTTTTATCGACAACTAATTTAATGCGACGAATAACTTCATCATTTTCACCGTAAGCTGACACTTTTTTTAATGTTGCTTCACATCGAGATTCAGGCATAAGTTCTTCTTCAAAAGATCTACTGCCAAATAATAATTCTATAGAGTTGGATCCATTCTCTAAAAAAGCGGTTGAATTTATACCGCTGGATTGAATTCCATTGGGAGCATCTGAATTTTCCATGGCAATCATACCATTAATACGTACCACACAGAGGCTTTGGTTTGTATTAAATGACAATAAATATTTATATTCCATATCCGTTTTTCCTAGTACAGATGTGCTAAATAACACGTTAGAAAGCAGCAAAATACTACCCCAAAGAAACCCGGTAGGGTGATTTATCTTTAGATAGTGGTTTTTGAAAAACCCATTCATTTCCTACTCCTTTTTTTCTTTCTATATTTGTAGTTGATTTAAATTCGCCACTGCGAGACTTTTTCTTTCCCACACCAAAAGCAAAATTCAAATCTACCATTGCCTTAATTCCGTCATGATAAAACACCAAATCCAGACTTTTGGGTTTTGATTCCAGTGCTGCCAGTAATTTTGCTTCGGCCTTAGCCGTCGCATCTACATAACCATAGATAGCATAATAGCTTACCCCACCGCGAATATTAGTTTCAGCTTTAATACCAAATCCAGTTTCTAATACACTATCTTTTTTGAAAGACCAGTCTCCTTTTTCATCAGATTCCCAGCCAAATTTAACATTCAATTCTCCGGTTAAAATGAGATCCAATTGTGCACCTGCATATGCTCCATTCTCACCTTTTTTAACTTTTTCTTCGTAAACTTGGCCTGCTTCACGAAGTGAGGAAAGTGCTCTTTCAACCTTAAAATAAGCAGCTACTATTTGAAGAACATCAACGCGTAATTCCAGGCCAATTAAAGGAGCAGCCGCTATTTCTGCCCCAAATTTGGAATATAGTTGAAAGTTATTATTGTGAGAAAGTTCATGTTCACCATGAATCTTAATCGAAGGGTAGATAAGATCCATTTTTAGGATTTTGAACTTATCACTATCATGCCCGACTGACAAAACATTCGTTATTTTACCAACGCCTTGTACAAATGATTCTATTGGTCCTATCGTGTTTTTATTCTTCTTAAATTCTTTTTGCAGAGTATGTGTCCATGTACGACTGGCTGACCCCTTCTGAAGTTTAATTGTTCCCTCTACAGTTAATGCATTTGTTACTCGATAGCGCGTCGTATGTTGAGTCCAACCACGATGCTTTCTTTTCTCTAATCCCCGTTCTCTATTAGCCTGAGTTTGCTGTTTTCTTCTTTGTTGATCAGTGAATTCTTCAACGTCTTTTTTAGCCTTAAAAATTAGATCGATTTCCTGTTTTTCTTTAGTCACTAAATAAATATTGGAACTAAGAATATTTTTTTCGCCCAATACCGTGGATAGCATTTTTTCTATGCCAGAATATTCCTTCTTTACTAATGGCTTCCCTGAACATTCATCGACTCTGATAGCATAATGCTGCTTTTTGATATTGGTATGAAAATCCTTTTTTAGAAAACGTGCTAGAACAGAGAATGGCCCTTGTTCAACCTCTAAAAAGTCCTGACTTGATTTGTGATAAATTAGCCCTTCTTTATAAGGTTTTTTAGGTGAAAATTGAGCGATGGGCTGGTATTTTTCATCAAATAAATTACCAATTGGGCAATCGGGGTTATGTGAAATACAGCCTTTACTTATCGAGCTTAATTCAACTGTTACATTTGGCTTTTCTTCCTTAGGTAACTCATTAACATGCTCGAAGGTTGTCAGTGGTGCATCAAGTACATAGAAAAAATGTTGTTGGAACCAAGACTGTTTATAGCTGATAGTTTTATCACCTAATTTGATATCAATTCGATGTGTACAATCATCAGGATTATCACAGCCACATATTGCAGAACCTGCTTTTGTTGACGTCATTTTTTTATCTCCTTAACCAATATTCACACTGCCACCACCAATAACGATACCACCACAATCAACGGCATCCCCGGTTCTGGCGGCAGGCTTCCCTTCAATAAAAACGGAGCCAGAACCACTTGCTATTGCTCGTGAATGTGAACAATGAGATGCTAGTACATCTCCCTGTCGTGCAAGATAGGCTCCATCAACTTTAACCGTGCTGGCTCCGGTAATAACGAGTGTCGCCGAACAATCGTCATGCTCTGTGCCAATATCGCCAATTTTGACTACATTACCCATATTGTTTTCCCTGTGTTGGTTAAAGAGGCACTTGGCCCAGCTCTTGAATTAACAAACTTTCCGCCCGCATATGCCCTGGTTGGCTGTATTCGGTTAATTGGGAATACATTGCAGTCGGCAGGTCATCAGTCGTGAGGTAGTGCCGGGTGATAAAGAGCTGGAGTAACCCACGGATATTGCGATCATCCGTGATGCCATTTTGACTGAACCAGTCAAAAAATTGTCGGGCACACTCCACTGTGTCTATATGAGGGATAAAATCAAAAGGTGCTTTTTCCAGCCATTCAGGGATTAGACCGGCTAGTTTCTCAATATAACGCTCCGTGAAAATGGCCTGTATTTTCTCTAGCTGAATTTCTGTGATGGTAAGCAGCTTGCGTTTGCTGGTTGCTCCAATCGGGAAAGGCTCTCTGATTTTAACAAAGTTATCCGTGTGCTCTTCTTCAAGATAAAGTGTCGTAATGCGTGAGATTGGTCCTAAAAAACAATGCACTTCCCAGTCACTCAATACACCGAGAAAATCCCAGATATTGCGCGGATCATAAAAACGGAAAAAGACCGGTTTTTCCTGCTGAGGAAGTAGTACTTGCAGGTACCTCCGTAAATGCTGGCGCACGGTTTTCATATCAGCTGTACTGTGGACGAAAATCCCCCATGGAGTTTTGCGACATTCCAGCCAGACCTTAACCTCTTCATTCACCTGTACCAGATAAGGTGCAATTTCAACCAGTTCTGGCTGGAGAGGTTCACCATAAAGACAGGCGGAAGGTGGGTCATAACGCTCCATCATCAAAAACAGATCGGGTTCTGCTGCACCATCAATAATGGCGTAGCATGTTTCCTGACTCATTCCTGCTTCTCCTTTTCTTTCATTGGGCAGTGAGCGACAAACATTGAGCCTTTGCTTGCTGCGGCCAGCAGGATGGTGGGGTTGGCGGGTGCCAGTAAATCACCCGGGCTGCCACCGGAGTTCAGGTTGATGGCTGCACCTTTGATATCAATACCGCCTGCATGAAGAACAATAAAATTTCCACCGACACTTAGGGTAATTTTACTGCCACTTTGCAGGGTGAGATCGCCCTGCGCATCCACACTGACTACCCCTTGAATTTTTTCAGCCAGATCTCCTTTGAGCTGTAATGAGCGGTCACCGTCAATCTGTTCAATATAGTTTCCGGTGGTTTTATGATCCTGTTGACCTTCCACGGTGATCTTACGGTTATTGGCTATCACCAGTTCATCATCATGACCGATGCTGGTTGTGCGGTCATAGTTGATCCGTTCTCCCCGTGAATTGCGCACTTGAATGGCTAGGTTTTTCTGGGCGTGGATAAATACCTCTTCACGATCTTTCTCATCCTCAAAGCGCAGTTCATTAAACCCTTCGCCTTTGTGGGTTTTCGAGCGGATTGACATCTGGGTTTTTGCCATTGGCAGGCGGTTTGGCGGAATATTGTTAGCGTGATAAGCCCGCCCGACAATAATTGGCTGGTCGGGATCGCCGTGGACAAAATCCACTAACACTTCATGACCAATGCGTGGAATGGCAACCATGCCCATCAACTGTCCCGCCCAAGCCTGACCGACACGCACCCAGCAGGAACTACGGTCATTGAATTCACCGTACCTGTCCCAATCAAACTGAATACGGACGCGCCCATGCTCGTCACAAAAGATTTCTTCTCCCTCCGGCCCAACTACTGTGGCGATATGCAGGCCTTCCATTTTGGGTTTAGGATAAGGAGAAGGACGGTAAGAATTTTTTCGGGTGGTGAAAGTAAATTGGTTAGATAACCATGTGCCGCCATCGCCGGGCTGGGGTTCATCTGCCTGTGGCTGGTGACCGGAATGGGTGATGTGGATTAGCTGCCATGATCATTAAAAGCCTCTCTGGGGTGATCCGTCAGATTAAACAGCTGCCCCGGCCACATAGCAAAACAGTCGCCATGACCGTTGCCAAGCTGAGTGTCCCGGCGTAAGTATTCCAGACGGTACTGGCTTGCCCGTTGTCCCAGTTCATCATCTTTATAGCGGCTGGGAAAATCGTAATAGTGGTAGCTGTTCAGTATTCGCTGATTGTCAAGATTGCGCCCTTCATACCAGAATTCCCGACTCCAGCGCGGGTTTTTGAACGTTCGGTCTTTGGTGGTGATATTGGCAACGCCGACTTGTTCTGACCAGCTAAATTGGCGGATGCAGGTTGTTTCACTCGTCACATCAGTTTCCGGGCGATAAGGGACGGTAATAACCTTATTGAGAGACAGGCAGGAATCATGAAAAACGATGCGTTGTTCGTGCTGCTCCTGATCGAAAGTGAAGTAATAAAAAATGCCTTCATCAGCCAGCAGGCGCTGAATAAAGGCCAGATCACTTTCATCGTACTGAACGCAAAATTCCCGTGGAGGATGTTTGTAACCGAGTGCAAAGAAAAAACTATGTACGCCATTTTCCCTTAACATGTTTTCAACGATATCCATAACTGATTGGTTCTGAAATATACGGCTATTAACCCGTAGTGATGCGCGCCATAAAGGGTGTTGAATAGTGATATGGTAATGGCTGCGATGGCGTCCGGTTGATTGCAGTGAAAAATGCGTCACCATGCCAGTAATTTGCCGTTCAGCTAGCCCGTTGCGATAAACGATAAAGGCAGCATTCCTGTCCAAAACATCGGCAAAGTTAATGTCAGCAGTGTGGCAAGTCAGTGTTGCTTCCAGCAGAAAAGGGGTTGATAGCGCTTCATTCAGAGAAAAATTGACAACAGCGAAAGTTTGTTCAGGTAAATTTTCAGTAACCAGCGTAAATACCAAACCTGAGCGATCAAGTAGTTGATTGATTTTATCTATTACCCTGCTCATTTGTACTCTCCATAATTTCTTGGTGTATCAATTCTTAGTTACCATCTGAATAGTAAAAATAATTTAGTAATGAAATTACCATTGTATATTTTGGACACATCACTGAGCAGGATATAATAGAATTATTTATATGTTCTAGTGCGAATAAAAAAACGTCAGGGAAATTGTGATTAACTTATCTTATTAAACAAAATCAGATAATTACTTAATTTTGATTTCACCTAATACAACAGATATCCGCCGTTTCCTCTGTCGAACCGTTGAATATCGGGGTTTACAGTCATTCGCCATTAGGCTATCACTGTGTCTGGCTGCTGGTTGGCTATGACCAGCTTGCCATGAAAACATTTCAGGCTTTCCATTACGGGCTGATTTCACGGGCAGAGCGTGATGCCTTTCTGCACAATGGCAGCCGTGCCATCCGCCAGATTTACGGCATTGTGCGCTCTTACCGTTCACTGGCTGTCAGCCGCTCTGATATTTCGGAGAAAACCCCGGCAGGGCTTGAGGCGATTAAACTGCTGGGTGAACCGCATCCCGATATTTTGTCAGGCAAGTTGCGCTCGCTTTTCTCGCTGCCGTTACGTCCTATTAAACAGAACTGATGGAGGGGGTGCGATGCAGCTTTATTTGTGTGAAAAGCCCTCTCAGGCCAAAGATATTGCCAAAGTCCTGGGGGTTAAACAGCGCGGGCAGGGATTTCTCTTTAGTTCCCGTATCATTGTCACCTGGGCCATCGGGCATTTGCTGGAGGTGGCTGCACCCGAACACTATGGCGAGCAATTTGGTCCGCCGTGGCGCATGGATGTCTTACCGATTCTGCCTGCGCAATGGCAATGGGCAATCAAAAATGAGACTGCCCATCAATTTGCGGTGATTAATCAGTTATTGAAACAGGCGGATGAGGTGATTATTGCCACCGATGCCGACCGTGAAGGGGAAGTGATTGCCCGTGAATTGCTGGAATATTGTTGTTTCACCGGTACAGTCAGGCGGCTGTGGTTGTCGGCACTGGATGAAACCAGTATCCGGCAGGCACTGGCGGCAATATTACCGGGCGAGCAGACGGAAGCTCTCTATCAGGCTGGACTGGGGCGGGCGAGAGCCGACTGGCTGACGGGTATCAATCTGACCCGTTTGTATACCCTGAAAGCACAGGCACTGGGTTTTGGAGAGGTGCTGTCCATCGGGCGGGTGCAGACCCCGACACTGGCCCTGGTGGTGAACCGGGATAAGGAAATCAATCAGTTTGTGCCAAAACCGTACTGGCAGGTCACGGCAAAGCTGGAAAAAGATACTATCCGTTTTCCAGCTAAATGGCTGCCCACAGCGGATGATGGCGATGAAGAAAAACGCTGTATCCGGGAGGCCGTGGCGCAGGCTGTGCAGCAACGTTGCCAGCAGGCAGCACACGCCACTGTGATGGACGTCAGCAAAAAACGGGAGAAAACACCGCCCCCACTTTGTTTTGATTTGGGCACGTTGCAGCAAACCGCTTCCCGTCACTGGGGCATGGGGGCTAGCCAGGTACTGGCGATTGTCCAGTCCCTGTATGAAACCCATAAAGCCACGACTTACCCGCGCACGGATTGCGGCTATCTTCCCGTATCCATGCAGGCAGATATTCCTGTCGTGTTGACAGCGCTGGCGAGAACCGATCCTGCCATGACCGCTATTATCAGCCAACTGGATAGACAACTCGTGTCCCGGGTCTGGAATGACAAAAAAATCACGGCACACCATGCCATTATTCCCACGCGTCATGCTTTTGATATCAGCCGCTTAACGACCGATGAGTTAAAGGTTTATCAGCTTATCCGTCAGCATTATCTGGCGCAATTTCTGCCGGTTCAGGAAACGGATGTGACAGAAGTGACGCTGGATATAGGCGGGCCATTATTCCGGGTAAAAGGCCGGGTTAATGTGATGACGGGCTGGAAAGCGCTGTTTACCGATGAGGCGGGAGAGTATGGAAAGGAGGAAGAAAAGGAAGCCGATTTACCGCTACCGGCCCTTAATCAGGGTGATCGGTGTCAGGTTCTTGAGGCGAAAATTCAGTCCCTGCATACCAAACCGCTGGCACCGTTTACTGAAGGTACGTTGATTGCCGCGATGAAAAATGCTGCCAGTCTGGTCAGTGATCCGCAACTGAAACAAATCTTGCGAGAAAGTGCCGGGTTAGGTACGGAAGCGACCCGCGCCGGAATTCTGGACACCTTGTTTAAACGCCAGCTGATTGAGCGGAAAAAGAAAGCGATCCACGCGACGCCTTTGGCGCAGGAATTGATTGCCGGGCTGCCAGCGGTGCTGACAGATCCGGGCATGACCGCGTTATGGGAGCAGTCGCTGGAGGATATTGCGCAGGGTAAGGCATCACTGGCGGTTTTTATGCAAAAACAGGCACAGTGGCTTCAGCATTTAGTCGAACGGGGTAAGGCACAGCCGCTACATCTGACGTTGCCGAAAACACCCGAATGTCCGAACTGTGGCGGCCGGATGCGGCAACGACAGGGGAAAAGCGCGCCGTTCTGGGGTTGCGTGAACTATCCGGGCTGTAAAGGCATGCTGAATGACAAAGCGGTAACACAATCGCGCAAGGTCAGACGGGCAAATCAGAAAGTCTGAAGATCTGGTTGTTGATTGACGTGCTGACGGGATGCTTTAAGAATCAACCTGTTTCTTAAATGATCGAGGAGCCTGCAACGATCGCCTCGGGTGGCTGTAAAACTCCCGTAGCCTGAAAGGGAGTGCCTCAACGCGGTACATCTGCCCACCTTTGGAAGCAGATATTGCCAGTATAACGGCAATGAAGGTTCATTATTCTTTATCAGAACGTCAGCAACGTACATGTCTGACACCCGGCGGGGAAAATCTTTCCCGTCAGGGGAGGGGATTTTCTCCGTTGCACCTTATTTCTTTACCTCCATGGAGAAAATCGTATGTCTGAGAACGCAACACCCTTAACCAAAAATGACTATTTCAACCTGAATATTAAAGGCCTGGGTTATTTGAATAATATCCGCCATGTCAGCACGGCCAATGGCACGTTCCTGAGCTGCGTGATCAATGCGTTAAATGGTCCCGGTGATAATCCGGTCTATGTGCGTTTTGATATTACCGTGGTCGGCAAGGAGGCAACCAGTTTGATTGCCCGTTGCCAAAAATCGGTGGATGAGGACAAAAAAGTGTTGCTGGGTTTCACACTAAGCAATCCTTCCACCGATATTTTTACCCTGAAACGCGGGGATCATGCCGGTGAACAGCGCGTCAGCCTGAAAGCCCGGTTGATCAAGGTTGACTGGATTAAAATCGGTCAGGACAAGGTCTATCAGGCCGAACAATCCGATTCGACGCCTCCACAGAATGGTGTCGCACAAACCGAATATGCAGAAAACTCGTTCTGATATTCATTCTACTCCACTGACTTGCCCTGAATGTTTTCAGGGCAGTCTCTTGGCTAACAAATACAATAGGGTACAGACATGAATATCGCACCGATTGGTGTTCTGGCACAGCAATATTGCCATAAGCAATTACCGTTAACCGTGTTGCGAAGCCGTGCAGGTTTTTATATCGGCACAATGGATGAGGGCGAACTGTGTTCCCGTGAGTCGGTGGAATATTTTGCCCACCGTGAACTGGCCGAATTTGCCCTGAAACAAGGGTGCTGGACACAGCGTCAATCACTGTAACAAGGAGAAATGGGTATGTCTTCGCGTGGAATTAACAAGGTGATTTTAGTCGGGCATCTGGGGCAAGATCCGGAAATCCGTTACCTGCCAACGGGCGGCACAGTGGCAACGCTTTCACTGGCCACCTCAGAAAGCTGGCGGGATAAACAAACGGGCGAAATTCGGGAGAAAACCGAATGGCACCGGGTGGTGATCTTCAGCAAGTTAGCGGAAATTGCGGCGGAATACCTGCAAAAAGGCGCTCAGGTCTATATTGAAGGCCAGTTGCAAACGCGTAAGTGGCAGGGCCAACAGGGACAGGATCGCTATTCAACCGAAGTGGTGGTGAGTATCAATGGCACGATGCAGATGCTGGGAAGTCGTGGCGATGCAAAACAGGCGGCTGCTCAGCAGGTGAGTCATAAGCCAGCACCGAGGCCACAGCCTTCTAAGCCCATCAGTAAGGAGAAAAAAAACACGCAAACGGCTCAACCTTCTGCTTTACCGGAGGAGGAAAAAGAAGAGCTGGATTGGGCGGATGAGATCCCGTTTTGACGTGGTTTTCATCATCAACAAATTGCCCTGTTGCAACAGGGCTTCTTCATAAAATCGGTCAAAAAACGAATAAAAATCAAACTCTCAGAGTTTCTTGGTATTACGTGTTATGCTAATGAATTAAAAGCATTTTTTAACATAAATAGCATTTTTTGTTAAAAAATAATGCGACACCTATGTATACTTAAACACAAGTACACCTGCCACGCTGAGTCCCTTATCAGGGAATGCGCAAATTGGCGGGTTTTTTTTTACCTGAATTTTACTTTCCAGACACTTTATGACTACCCCTACGCAAAAGAAGATTTATCAAAAGCGTCCTGAAAATATTTCTTTTCTTATAAATAAGCTCCAGGAACGTGGCCTGATTATAAAAGATCGCAAAGTGGCAGAAAATGCCCTGACATTTATCGGTTATTACAGATTGCGGGGTTATTTTTATCCTTTTTACATTATGGATGATCAGCGTATACCACAACCGATTGAACCAAAGAATTTTGTTGCAGGAACGACGCTGGAAGATGTTATTCAGCTTTATGAATTTGACCGCAAACTACGTTTAATTATACTCGAACAAATACAAAAAGTTGAAATAGGGTTGCGAACCTGTTTGTCTGAGCATATGAGTGGAAAATATGGTGCCCATTGGTTCATGAACTTATCTGTTCTGAGCAATGACTACCACTATGAAAACTTTTTTGGTCAAATTAATGAAGCCAAAGAAACGTTTATTGAACATTATAAGAAAAAATATCACACCCCGAAATATCCGCCTTCTTGGATGATTACAGAAACATTGAGTTTTGGTTCATGGTCGAAAATGTATAAGTCGTTATTACCTGTTGACCAGAAAGCGATCGCACACAAGTTTAATGTTAAAAATTATGAAGTCATGGCATCCTGGTTTCACACATTAAGCCATATTCGTAATCTCTGTGCACATCATAACCGTATCTGGAACCGATCTTTTCGTGCATTTCCGCCTAAAAAAGGCAGTGAATTAGAGCAACATATTATTAATCCATCCACGCTTTACAGTAGACTGGTTGTGTTGAAATATCTTTCAGATCAAGTGTCTTACAATGATGGACTTAAAACACAATTAACAGAATTGATGAAAGATAAACCCTGTTGTGTTAAATGGGAGGCGATGGGGTTTATTGATAATTGGGCTGGGACTCTACTTTGGCAGCAAGAGATGATATCGCCCTCTTCTTAGAATAAGTTAATGAGGATGCCGCCAGTGTTATGTGCAGTGATAAATGTATCCCATGTTGTGGAATGATTTATTCAATTTAAGTGCTCTAATAACTTAATTTACTTATTAGACTTACCTGTTCGATTATTGAATTCGATAACACAATCAGTTAAAGTGAAAACGCTATCGGCAAAATCCGATAGTGAGGAATCTCAGGCCTCGTAAGATCAACCCACTGGTAGGATATTTCTACCAGTGTGCCTGCTATCGCACCTTCAATGGCGGTTCAGGCAGGGGAGGCTTCGGCCTCGCCGGATTGGTTGATCTCCGGTACCTGAGAATCCCTGTCTGAACCACCACCATCAATAATCAACAGAAGGGGAAGCAGGTATGACTCACACTCAACAAGACTGGCACCCAGCGGATATTATTGCTGCCTTGCGTAAACGTGGTACCACACTCGCCAAATTATCCCGCGAATCAGGATTAAGTTCCTCTACACTGGCAAATGCCCTGTCCCGCCCGTGGCCGAAAGGCGAATATATTATTGCAAACACGTTGGAAATAGCGCCGTCTGAAATCTGGCCCAGCCGCTATTTTGATCATGATGGCAATTTGATTGATCGAAAAGTGCGTAAATCGTTTGCTGAATAATGCCCTGTTATCATCCATCACACGGAATACGATAATATTTGTTCAGGGTTTATCCGCTATTTTCTGTTTCGGCATGTTTATTTTCAGCAAACACAGTTGAGTTGTTCATTGAATACATCACAGGGTTCCTTGCATAGTCAGGATTATTTTACGACTGAGCAGGAACCTATTTGGTATGAAAATAAATGTGTTAATCGGCTTAATTGCGGTAATACTGACGGGATGCACGGCTCCCGTAAAACAACCGCCACCTCAACTTTCCAAAAATATCCTTCCTTCCGTCACGCTGACACGCAACGTTCAGCCGGTTTCACCGGATATTTATGGGCAAAAACCTGAAGTTGTTCGTTATGGCCGCTATTTGCTGGTCAGTACCGACCCGACAGAGGCACAGCGTGACCCGCTTTCACTATTAATGGATATCCACATTCCTGTCTCGCTAAAACCCACCGTGGCTGATGCCATGCGTTATGTGTTGCGTCAATCGGGTTACTCGTTATGTGCGCCTGAAAAAACCAATGACATCTTATATCGTCAGCCGTTGCCGTCTGTGCACACTCAGTTAGGCCCTGTCCGGTTGCGTACCGCGTTGCAGGTGATGGCAGGCCCAGCCTGGCAACTGGACGTGGATGAGGTTCAGCGCATGGTTTGTCACCATTTGCGGCAGGGCTATCAGTTACCGACTCCGGCTAAACAAACGCAGCAGGGAGGGCATTGATGAAATGGCATCGTTTCGGTTTATGGGTATGGTTGCTGAGCAATTCGGTCTGGGCAGCAACATCGGCACCCTTAACCTCGCAGCAGACGCAATTGAGGGAAAACCAACAGCAGTCCCTGAAAAGTCAGGCTGAACAGTGGACGTTAAGTGCGGATGAATACCAACGTTATCAACAATTGCTGAATGGACCACGGGGTATCCAGTCGCCGGGGCTTGATCCGCTGACCACATTAGGCATTGAAGCTGACAGTGATGCCGAACGTCGCCGCTATGCCGAACAGTGGGTCAGGGCGGAGTTCGCCCGCACAGAGAAAGAGCTGCGCTTCCAGCGTGAAGTGGATGCGGCCTGGCAGCGGTTGTTTCCGGATGTGTTGCCGGTCAATATGGAAAAAGTGCGTGAGACAAATGGCCGTCTGGCGTTGTTTGTCAGGGTCAAAGATTGCCCACCCTGTGAAACCCGTTTGGCCGAAGTACTGGCGGCGAAGCAACCGGTGGATATCTATCTGGTCGACAGTCAGGGCAATGACGACACATTACGCCAATGGGCCAAAAACCATCATATCCCTGTTGAACGGGTACGTCACCGGCAAATCACGCTGAATCATGATGCGGGGTACTGGTTCCGGTTTGGCAAGGGGCTGATGCCGGTATTACTGAAGCAAGGAGAGCAGGGATGGCACATTACGTCATTACAATGAAACGGTTGGGCGTATTCCCTATTATTGGCCTGTTATGGATCACTACCTGCCAGGCTGAACTGAACGTGATTGCCGATTTAGGCGGTAAAGAGGCTTCGCCCTTTTATGCAGGTATTCATGCTCAGCCTGATGATTTCACTTTGCCGCCACAGCATTTTTCACCCGAGCAGGCAGGTGAAGCCACCATGTTACCGGTGAAAACACCGGAACTGACACCAGGGAAAGTGGCAAACAGACCACTGCAACTACCAGGTATTAGTGCGCTATTTCTGATGGGTGATGATCCCGACTCACGCCAGTGGTTAAGCCAGCATGCAGCACGACTTAGGCAATTACACGCTGTAGGTTTGGTCGTCAATGTCAGTGAAATGGCAGGCTTACAGTCATTGCGCGCATTAGCGCCGGATGTTTTGTTATCACCCGCTTCCGGTTCGGAATTGGCTCGCCGTTTGCAACTGCAACATTATCCGGTGTTAATCACCGAAACTGCGCTCTCTCAGTGGTTATCACCATGAGCCGCCGTTATGTTGTCGAAGCCCTGCTACGTCCTGCCGTCGAGCTGAATACCGCTGTGGTCTCCGCCGTTGCCGCGTTTGTCTGTATCAGGGCACCCTGGGCCATTGCACTGGCACCCTCAGTCAGTTATGTCATGGCAGGCGGTTTTGCGGTATTAGCAATGATACGCATGTGGCAGAGCGTCCAGGTTATTCGCTATCGCCGAAACCTGCGCCGTTTGCCGCGTTACCAGATGAGCACAAAACAGATCCCCGTCAGCCATCAGCGCTTGTTTCTGGGTAAGGGATTTCGCTGGCAGCAGAAACATACCCAACGTTTGCAGGATACGCGGAGACCGGAAGTTGAACGCTTTGTACAACCGTCCCGGCTCTATCAGCTTGCCCGTGCACTGGAGCACAGAACGGAATACCGTTGGCCGAAATTGTCGGCCCTGTTACGCAAAGATTCCCCGTTCAATCCGGTGCGTCCTTTGCCACCGGTTGGCGGCAATCCCATGATCCACGGCATTGAACCACAGGAAGCCGAAGTGTTTATGGATTTGCGCGAACGGGTCGGGCATACACTGGTGATGGGCACGACCCGTGTGGGAAAAACCCGACTGGCTGAATTGCTGATAACGCAGGATATCCGGCGGGGTGAAGTGGTGATTGTCTTTGATCCCAAAGGGGATGCCGACCTGTTAAGACGCATTTGGGCCGAAGCGCACCGGGCAGGTCGTGGCAATGAGCTTTCTCTCTTTCATCTGGGTTGGCCGGAAATCTCGGCACGTTATAACGCGGTCGGGCGATTTGGCCGGGTATCGGAAGTCGCCTCCCGTCTGGCGGGGCAGCTCAGTGGGGAAGGGAACAGCGCCGCTTTTCGGGAATTTGCCTGGCGGTTTGTTAATATTGTGGCCCGTGCTTTAGTCGCTTTGGGACACCGGCCGGATTACACCTTGATCACGCGTTACGTCAATAATATCAGCGAACTGTATCAGTTGTATGCCACTAAAATGATGGCAGAAAGGCAGCCCGCACTGCTGGAACAAATCAACCAGTCTCTCAGCAAGCTGAAAGAAAAAGACATCCCGCGCAATATGCTGGGGCAGCCTGATGCACTGAGACTCTGGGCGATGGAAGTTACGCTGAGTTCAGCAGCCGGTAAGCAGCTTTACGATCCGATTCTGGACGGGCTGCGTTCTGCCGTGCGTTATGACCGTACCTATTTTGATAAAATTGTTGCCTCTCTGCTGCCGCTGCTGGAAAAGCTGACCACCGGCAAAATTTCAGAACTGCTCTCGCCGGATTATCTCAATATGTCGGATTTACGCCCCATTTTCGACTGGGAACAGGTGATCCGCAAAAATGGCATTGTTTATATCGGGCTGGATGGAGAAAGCGAAGGTCTGGTCGTAATAGCCAGAATACGGGTTGAAACATCACCTGACGCGAAAGTGAGCCCACTTCCATCTGGTCTTTAATCGCATGAAACCTGTAACACTCTGACGATAATGGAGGAAAGCAGCATGGTAGCGCACTCGGCAACATCAGTGTCTGCGCTTTCCCACGGTTTACTCTGCTGGCACGATATCGATTGGTGTCATGTTGAACAAACGGTGAGAGCACTACAGATCCGGATTGCGAAAGCGTGTAAGGCCAACAACTGGCGCAAAGTGAAAGCGTTGCAACGGATGTTGGTTCGCTCCCGAACCGCCAAATTTCTGGCGGTCCGGCGAGTGACCGAAAGTCGCGGCAAACGAACCCCCGGCGTTGACAGAAAATTATGGTCAACACCAGAAGCGAAGTGGAAAGCTGCCCAGACGTTAAAACGCCGGGGTTATCAGGCGAGTCCTCTTCGTCGGGTTTTCATCCCAAAATCAAAGGGTAAACATCGCCCTCTGGGCATTCCTACCCTGAAAGATCGCGCTATGCAGGCGTTGTATCTGCTGGCATTATCTCCTGTGGCAGAAACAACCGGTGATCCAAATAGCTATGGTTTCAGAGCAGAACGCTCAACGGCAGACGCAATGGCACAATTGTTTTGTTGCCTGTCGAAAAAACGTTCTCCACAATGGGTATTGGAAGCGGATATAAAAGGGTGTTTTGATCATATCAACCATGAGTGGCTGCTCGAACATATCCCTATGGATAAGAAGGTGCTGCGCAACTGGTTAAAATCAGGTGTCGTGTATCAGGGGAATCTGGCAGCAACAGAGGAAGGAACCCCACAGGGTGGGATTATCTCCCCAACACTGGCGAATATGGTTCTGGATGGATTAGAAGCCTTGCTTAAGAAACATATCGGCAAGGAACGCGCCCGGATAAACAAGATCAATGTAGTGCGGTATGCAGATGACTTTGTAGTCACCTGCCGTTCGAAAGAAATGCTGGAAGAACAGGTTAAACCCTGGATTGAAGGCTTTCTGTCCGAACGGGGATTGACGTTGTCTGAGGAAAAAACACACATTACACATATAGATACAGGTTTTGATTTTCTGGGGTGGAATTTTCGCAAATATGGCGGAAAGCTTCTGATCAAACCCGCCAAGAAGAATGTGCAAGCATTCTGTCAAAAAGTTAAGGAGACAATCACGGCCAATCGGGCGGCGAAGTAAGTGAATCTTATCCACATTCTTAACCGCCTACTGAAAGGCTGGGCACAGTACCATCAACCCGTGGTAGCCAAATCGACGCTTCATAAAGTGAATGCACAGATCTGGTTTATGCTCTGGCAATGGGCCAGACGGAGACATCAGAAGAAAGGAGCTCAATGGGTGAAAGATCGCTATTTTCACACCATAGGTAACCGGGACTGGGTCTTCGCCTCTGACGCAGAGAGTGGAACGAAGGAAGGGGTACTGTATGATACTCAAGTATCCCGATACGACGCCATTTAAAGGTGAAGGGGAAGTACAACCCATTTGATCCGGCATGGGAACAAGAGGGTGAAATGTTGCGGACGAAACGGATGATGAGTAAGCTCCGGTATCGTCGGCAAATATTCGTTCTTTATCGCGAACAACAGGGACGTTGTGCGTTATGTAAAATGCCAATCACTCAAGAAACAGGCTGGCAGGAACACAATCGGGTGCCTCGCCATCGGGG
>NZ_JBBMXH010000035.1:0-39864 GCF_037996725.1 Xenorhabdus entomophaga | reverse complement strand
ACTGCTTTCTCATACGTTGGGCATTTTTGCCAATTTTAAACAAGGTAAAAGTCAACGCGACTGGCTTCAACAAGCCAACGTCATAGGATGTTAAAGTCGAGCATCGCGTTATTACTTATTGATGCTGTATCGCCTGCCACGGCTTTTGCTGGCGCTGTTTGTCGGCTCGGCGCTCGCTATTTCTGGCGTACTGGTGCAGGGCATCGTACGCAATCCACTGGCTTCGCCGGATATTCTCGGCGTAAACCACGCCGCCAGTCTGGTGACAGTCGGCGCACTGCTTCTGCTGCCTTCGCTGTCGGTTATCTGGCTGCCGTTGCTGGCATTTGTCGGCGGTATGGCAGCGCTGGCGCTGCTACGTGCGTTGGTGAATACCTCGTTTCCCATGCGTTTTGCGTTGACGGGTGTAGCACTTTCCGCCTGCTGGGCAAGTATAACCGATTACCTGATGCTTTCTCGTCCGCAGGATGTAAACAACGCTCTGTTGTGGCTGACGGGCAGTTTATGGGGGCGGGGGTGGACTTTTGTTGCGGTGGCAGTGCCATTGCTGGCTGTCTTAATTCCGCTGAGCCTGTGTTTTTGTCGCGACCTCGACCTGCTGGCGCTAGGCGATGCACGAGCCGGAACGCTCGGCATTGCGGTTCCGCGCGTGCAACTTTGGGGGCTGGTGCTGGCGGTAGCACTCGCGGCGACCAGCATCGCCGTATGTGGCCCTATCAGTTTTATCAGTCTGGTGGTTCCTCATATGGTGCGAAAAATCACGGGCGGACGTCACCACTGGCTACTGCCCGTTTCCGCGCTGACAGGTGCGTTGCTGATGGTCGTCGCGGATTTACTGGCACGAACAATTCATCCGCCTCTGGAACTGCCGGCAGGTGTGCTGACCGCAATCATCGGCGCACCGTGGTTTGTATGGCTGCTTGTGAGAATGCGTTAAGTGAAATTACATATAGATAATCTGACCATCGGGTATGGCAACCGCCCTGTTCTGGATGCACTGTCGCTCGTCCTGCCGCCTGGAAAAATCACCGCACTTTTAGGCCCTAACGGTTGTGGTAAATCGACACTATTGAAGTGCATTTCTCGGCAGTTAGCGACGAAACCCGGCACTATCCTGCTCAACAATCAACCTATTACAACGTTTTCATCCCGCCAACTTTCACGCTGCATTGCTTTATTGCCTCAACATCACCTGACACCGGAAGGCATTACCGTTCGGGAGCTGGTCTCTTATGGCCGTAGCCCGTGGCTGTCACTATGGGGACGTCTCTCTGTAGAGGATAAAATGCGAGTGGAAGTTGCGATGGAAAAAACCCATATGGTACATATGGCACAATCGCGGTTAACCGATCTCTCTGGCGGCCAGCGCCAGCGGGCGTTTCTGGCGATGGTACTGGCGCAGGATACACCTGTGGTGTTATTGGATGAGCCTACCACTTATCTTGATATCAACCATCAGGTCGAGCTGATGAGACTTATGGGCGAACTAAAAACGCAGGGGAAAACGGTTGTGGCAGTTCTGCATGATCTTAATCAGGCCAGCCGCTGGTGTGATCATTTGGTGGTGCTGGCGGACGGCAAAGTGATGGCACAGGGAACGCCGGAAGTGGTCTTACAACCAGAACTACTCAGAACCGTGTTTAGCGTAGAGGCTGAGATTCACCCAGAGCCGGTGTCAGGCAGGCCAATGTGCGTGGTGGTTGATTGATCTGATCAAAAATACCCATTATCAGTTAATACTGGCGCACTTTCTTCTCCACATATTCTCTGATTTTTTCTGCCGATGCGGTGATCGCTGGTTCCTCAGCAATCTGCGCGGTCCCTGTTCTCCACCATGATTCATAATCATGCGTCATGGTTTTTGGCAGTACTTTAATATCTATCAAAGTCGCAGTTGGCTGTTTTTGCGCATCCAGCAAAGCGGCAATTAATTGTTGCTCGTTATGCACCCGATAACTCTTGCAACCGTAACTTTCCGCATTCTTGGCGAAATCCACCTGTATCAAGGTGCCATCCAACTGACCATTTTCCGGGTTGCGATAACGATTTTCCGTGGCAAAACTCCCCATGCCTTGACTCATCTGCAAATTATTGATGCAGCCGAACCCGGCATTATCAAACAACAGAACAGTGATCTTGATGTTTTCCTGAATGGCAGTTTGTAATTCGCTGTTCAGCATCAGATACGAACCATCACCGACCATGGCATAAACTGGCTGTTCCGGGCAGGCAAGTTTTGCCCCTAACGATGCCGCAATTTCATACCCCATGCAGGAGTAGCCATATTCCAGATGGTAAGTATCTGGTATTTTCGGCCGCCAAACCCGCTGCAAATCGCCCGGCAGGGAACCCGCAGCCCCGACAATGATGGCGTTTGGCTCCAAATACTGATCCATCAGGCCAAGAACGCGGGTCTGGGTCAGGTTGGTTTGCAGTGTTTCACTGTACTCACTTAATTTATGATCCAAATGCCCCGCAATTTCTGGCTCGAACCCGTCCTGATATTGAATAGAAAACAGCCGCTCTAATTCTTTCTGCCAAACTGATTTGGCCTGTGCTATTTCCTGCTGCCACGCTGAACGCCATGCTGTTTCTGCCAATTCCTGCGCAATGGCATTCAACCCCTCGCGGGCATCCGCCAATACACCTACCGCGTCCAGTTTGCACGCATCAAACTCCGCTACATTGATAGTGAGAAATTCCACGTCCGGATGCTGGAATAATGACTTTGAGGCCGTCGTAAAATCGGTAAAACGTGTCCCAACACCAATAATCAAATCAGCTTCTTTGGCAAGCAGGTTTGCAGCCAAACAGCCCGTCGTCCCCATTCCGCCACAATTCAGGGGATGCCCTGCCACAACCGCACTTTTTCCTGCCTGTGTTTCAGCAAATGGAATATTGAATGTTTCAGCGAAATGGCGAAAAACATCATGGGCTTCGGAATAACGCACACCACCACCACAAATTAACAACGGTTTTTTCTTACGCAGAATCAGTGCCAATGCGTCCTGAATCCGCGCCTGAGAAGCGGGACGACGCTCAATCTGATGAATCCGCTTCTGGAAGAAGTAGTCCGGATAATCCCATACCTCTCCCTGTACATCCTGGGGAAGACAAATCGTGACTGCGCCTGTATCTGCCGGATCGGTCAATACCCGCATAGTGTGGATCATTGCTGTCATCAATTGTTCTGGTCTGGAAATGCGATCCCAATAGCGGGATACCGGACGAAAGCAATCATTGGTACTAATGGTGCCATCACCATATTGTTCTACCTGTTGCAAAACAGGATCTGGCTGACGGCAGGCAAAGGTATCTCCCGGCAATAACAGGAGCGGGATACGGTTTGCTGTCGCGGTTGCCGCAGCCGTGACCATATTGGCAGCGCCCGGCCCAACAGAAGAAGTTACGGCAAAAATCTGCCGGCGCTTTTTCTGCTTGGCAAAACCCGTGGCGATATGTGCCATTCCCTGTTCATTACAACCTTGGTAAACGCGAAGATGTCCCGGCTCCTGCTCCAGTGCCTGACCTAATCCCACCACATTACCATGCCCAAATATTGTGAAGATACCCCGGATAAAAGGATATTCTTCTCCATCAAGGCAGATATATTGCTGATTGAGAAATTTGACCAGAGCCTGAGCCATCGTCATCTTTTTCGTATTTATTGAAGTATGATTCATAGAAATAGCTACTCCATTGTTGGCATCACAAAGCTGCTATCATGATGCTCTAAACGTACGCTGGCAGGCCAACGGCTGGTAACCGTTTTCATGCGGGTATAGAAACGCACGCCATCGTTACCATGTACATTCAGCGGCCCGAAAATGGAACGTTTCCAGCCGCCGAAACTATGGAATGCCATTGGCACAGGAATAGGAATATTCACGCCAACCATACCTGCCTGAACATCTTCACTAAATTGACGGGCAGTTTCACCATCACGGGTAAAGATAGCAGCGCCATTACCATATTCATGGTAATTCACCAAGTTCAATGCCGTGTCATAATCCGGTACGCGGACAATGGCAAGCACCGGGCCAAAAATCTCTTCTTTATAAATTTTCATATCTGGCGTGACATAATCAAACAAAGTCGGCCCCACGAAATAACCATTTTCATAGCCGGCAACCTGATACCCACGACCATCCACCAGCAATTTAGCGCCCTGTTCTACGCCGCTGCGAATGTAGTCACAAATTTTCGCTTTGTGCTGTTCGGTAATCACTGGTCCCATGTCATTTTCTTTTCCTTCGGTAATACCAGTACCGACAGACATATGGCCGATTTGATGCCGGAGTTTTTCTACCAATTTATCTGCAATCCCATCTCCAACTGCCAATACAACAGACAACGCCATGCAGCGTTCCCCTGCTGCACCAAATGCTGCGCCCATAATGGCATTTGCCGCCATATCTATATCAGCATCCGGCATCAGAACACTGTGGTTCTTCGCACCGCCTAATGCCTGACAACGTTTACCATGCGCCGATGCGGTGGTATAAACATATTCCGCAATCGGTGTTGAACCAACAAAACTGACGGCCTGAATGCGGGGGTCAGTTAACAGTACGTCGACGGCTTCTTTATCTCCCTGAATAACATTAAATACCCCATCCGGTACACCGGCCTGCTGCAATAATTTCGCCAGTTCTATTGAGAGAGAAGGATCTTTTTCAGAGGGTTTCAGGACAAAGGTATTTCCTGTCGCCAAGGCAATCGGGAACATCCACATTGGAACCATCGCAGGAAAGTTAAATGGCGTGATGCCGGCACAAACACCTACTGGCTGCATCAGGGAGTGGCTGTCAACGCCCGTTCCCACGTTAGCAGAGTGTTCCCCTTTTTGTAGATGGGGAATACCGCAGGCAAATTCGACCACTTCAAGGCCACGTGTCAATTCACCTACAGCATCAGAATAGATTTTGCCGTGCTCTTCAGAAATTAGCCGTGCTAATCTGTCGCAGTTTTCTTCCAGCAGTGACTTGAATTTAAACATGACCCTCGCCCGTTTCAACGGGGAGGTTTTTGACCATTCGGTAAAGGCCAAACGGGCAGATTCAATAGCATGCTGAGTCTCATGAACCGTGCTTAAGGCAACCTGCCGAATCTCCTGCCCTGTAGCCGGATTAAAGATAGATGAAATGCGGCCACTTTGGCTGTCAGTGAGTTGCCCGCCAATAAAATTTTTAACCTGTTCCATTCTGAGCCTCTCTAAAAATACAATGACGATTGAACCAACAGAAGTTAATCAATAGACGTTGAATCAAGATGCCACAGATATATGAAATATACATTTCACTTTCAATGAAAATTGAAATTCACTTTAATTAATGTGATCAACACGTTATTTTTATGCAATTATATTCATCACACTGTGCAACCTGCGAATATCTTCGCCTGCATCAAGCATAATTGCCTGATGAATGAATTACTTGTTTCATTAAAATTTCTTTATGGAGGCATTATGTCTGCTGCATCTAACCTGAATGAACTTCAAGAGCAAGTACGCTCACGCTATGGTGAATTAAGTAAAAGATTACAACAGGTTGCAAGATATATACTGGATAATACGAACAGCGTTGCATTTGATACTGTTGCTGTTATCGCAAAAGAAGCTGACGTTCCTCCTTCCACTTTGATCCGCTTTGCCAATGCCTTTAATTTCAGTGGATTCAATGAAATGAAACAATTGTTTCGCATGAATCTGGTGGAAGAAACCGCCAGCTATACCAATAGGGCACGTTTGTTCAAAGAATTAGACGGTGCTCATCAAATACCGGAAGAACCCCAACATATTTTGCAGGAATTTGCCCATTCCAATGCTCAGTCCATGCAACAACTCGCTGCCCGCACACCGGCAGAGGATTTAAATAAGGCGGTGAATTTGCTGGCAAGTGCGCACAATATTTACATTATTGGGCTGCGTCGCTCTTTCAGTGTTGCATCATACCTTGCTTATGCCCTTAGTCATCTCGAATGCCGCCCTATGTTGATCGATGGTTTAGGTGGTATGTTCCGCGAACAAATGAATATGATCGGTCCCAAAGATGTTGTGGTATCCATCAGCTTTACGCCATATGCAGAAGAAACCGTAATGGTAAGTGAAAGAGCGGCAAAGGCAGGGGCAAAACAGATTGTGATCACGGATAGCCAAATTAGCCCGCTGGCCAGTTTCAGCGATGTTTGCTTTGTCGTGAAGGAAGCACAGGTTGATGCGTTCCGTTCTCAATCTGCAACTTTGTGTTTAGTGCAATCATTAACAGTAGCACTGGCGTACCGGCAGGGTAATGCAAATTGAAAGTGTTGGTCACGTATTCAACCCATTGATGGTGATATATAATTCCCCTTTTTTCGGAGAAATTAAATGGCGACGGTTGAAGTAAAATGTCGATTTTGTCAACAAACAGAATTCGTTAAAAAACACGGTAAAGGCGATGCTGGCCACCAACGCTATTGTTGTTTATCCTGCAAACGAACCTTTCAACTTGAGTACGCCTATCGAGCATGCAAAGCAGGGATTAAAGAACAAGTCGTTGATCTTGCTATGAACAATTCAGGTATTCGCGATACTGCCCGTGCATCACATATCAGTATCAATGCTGTCATACGTGTTTAAAAAACTCAAACCGCGATGTGTAACAACACTTCCGCTAGATAATATCAACGTTCAACTCATCTGCGAAGTTGACGAAATGGGGTCATTTGTCGGGAATAAAAAGTGCCAACGCTGGCTATGATACGCCTGAGAACCTCGACTAAAACGTATCATCGCTCACACGTTTGGAAGGCGGAACAAGCAAGCGCTTAAAAAGCCTATGAAAAAATTATCGCGATTCAATGTTGTTGTTTGGTGTACAGATAAGTTTAAGGCTCATAACATGTTGCCTAAAAATAAACACCTCGTCGGGAAAAGTTTCACGCAACGTATCGAACGTGAAAATCTGACACTTCGTAACAGAATTAAACGATTGAACCGTAAAACACTCGGCCACTCAAAATCCCCTGAGACGCATGACAAAGTCATCGGGACTTTTATTGAAAGAGAATACTATATTTAAGGCAATCAACGGATTGACTACGTGACCCAAAAATAACTTAGCCAGCTTTTACACTATTCGAAATCCTTAAAAGTCGGTCCCTGAAAATAAACGGCTTTAATATGGCAACTCCGGGGTTGGGTGATCACAAACCGTAGCGTTTCCCACACAGAACGACCGTTCAGCATTTTCTCTCCCATTGTTTTATGGTCATCCAATACTTCATCAAAGCCATTAAGTTCAAAATCAGGGGGATAAAGCCCGGTTACGCGAATATTTTCTTTGCTCAAGTGATGGGCTAAATTCTGGCTAAAGCCGCTCATGGCATGTTTGGCGGCAAAAAACGCAGGGTGAGCAACGGATTCAGTAAATTGAGGAATGCCACAAACCGATACCATAGCAACGATATCTGCGCCTTGTGACTGACGCAGGCTCGGCAGTAATGCTTTGGTCAGCAGGATAGAACCGGTTATACCGGAATTCACGGTGCTGACGATATCAGCGTCACTGTCACCTTCCCCCAAATGCCCTTCCAGCCATTGGGCGGCACTTAATATCAGTATGTCAATGGGTTGTTCGTCTTGCAGTAATTGACTGGCAAAGTCGCGGACAGAATCAGCATCACTCATATCACACTGATAACCCCGGGCCGTACCACCTTCACGGTGAATAATCTCACAGGTTGCTTCCGCACTGGCTAACTGACGGGCACAGAGATCAACATACGCCCCTTCACGCGCTAACCAAACAGAAACTGCTTGCCCAAAATCGCGGCCTCCACCTGTTACGACAACTCGCTTACCTTTTAACTTGCTTGTTCCGCTGGCTTCATTAAACATTATGTGGCTATCCTTATATCAGTTATAAAGCGGGGGTGAGAAACCGTCACTCTATCGGTCAGATTTATTGATAATTCACTGTTTAGAAAGCCAATCTTACTTGAGAATTGCCACCATAGTTCTACTGTTTTGTGCTATTTTTTGTACTATCTGAAAAAACTTTAATCATGTTTCAAATACGAACGTTTTCCTGCACATATTCGCCATATTTTATTTCACGACTGACTCAGAGAGCACACTGAAGATCGAAAACATTTATATCTGCTAAACTTTAGCAGCGGATAACGTAAATTGTGTACTGGATTACTGTGATTCTTAACGCCATAAAACCACAACCATCACCTGTGAAGGGGGTTATATGAAAGCACTTGTTTATCACGGAGCCGGAAAAAAACGCTGGGAAGAAAAAGCACCACCCCAACTCATTGAACCAACAGATGCTATCGTCCGCATCGTCAAAACTACCATCTGTGGCACAGATCTGCATATCCTCAAGGGAGACGTTCCCACTGTCGGGCAAGGCCGGACATTGGGCCATGAAGGTATTGGGATCGTTGAATCAATTGGGGAGTCGGTCCGCAATATCAAAGTCGGTGACAAGATGATTATTTCCTGTATCACCGTCTGTGGCAGTTGTTCCTATTGTAAACGCCAGCTTTATGCACACTGTAAAGATGGTGGCTGGATCCTGGGGCATAAAATTGATGGGACACAGGCAGAAAAAGTACGGATTCCCCATGCTGATAATAGCCTGCATCGTCTGCCGGTAGGTGTCGATGAAGAAGCGGCATTAATGCTCAGTGACATCCTGCCAACCGGCCTTGAAATTGGAGTTATCAATGGCAGGGTCCAACCGGGACAGACTATCGCCTTAATTGGCGCGGGGCCAGTCGGGTTATCAGCATTACTGGCATCACAATTTTACTCCCCGGCACATATCATCATGATCGATACTGATGATAACCGCCTTAGCGTCGCCCGGCAGTTTGGTGCTAACACGGTTATCAACCCGACAAAACAGAACGTAGTAGAAACTATCAACAAACTGACTGACGGTATTGGTGTAGACGTCGCCATTGAGTGTGTGGGGATCCCCGCAACGTTCAAAATATGTCAGGATATCATCGCAGCAGGCGGATTCATTGCCAATGTTGGTGTCCACGGCAAATCCGTTGATCTGCATCTGGAAAATCTCTGGATCAAAAACATTACCATTACCACTGGACTGGTAAATACAAGCAGTACTCCCATGCTGCTGAAAAGTGTCCAATCCGGCAAAATTGCACCTGAAAAGCTGGTCACTCATCATTATCCATTGAGTGAGATAGAAGCTGCTTATGAAGTATTTGGTAATGCAGCCCAAGAGAAGGCATTGAAAATTGTCTTGTCAGCATAACGGGGGAAGAAACACCGGCGTTCTTAAAATATTCCCTCTCATATAAAACAGAAAAGCCGCCGCAATATACTGCATAAATGTTCCTATGCAATTCATTACGGCGGCCTTTATACTATATTTGATATTACATTTGATTTGATATTACACTTAATGTATTAATCAATTAACTTATTAATACATTAATAAACTATCAATCTATAGTTCGCTTTCTTCATCCAAATCTTCTTGAGAAAGATTCACGATAGCAATAAATTCATCCAATAAGCCTAAAAGTTGGGCCAGTTTTTCTGGAGAAAAAGCGTTTTCAATCGCCATATAACCCTCAGCAACCTGCCCTTTTGCCTGCTCATAGAGTTCCTGCCCAGCCGGAGTCAAAGAAACATACAGCTTACGCTGATCATTCATTGGCTTCAGGCGGAAGATAAGCCCGTCACGCTCCATACGTGTCAAGATGCCTGTCAGGCTTGGACGCAGGATACAAGTGAGACAAGCTAAATCATGAAAATCAATAGAACGGCTACTTGCAAGTACACGAATAATACGCCACTGCTGTTCAGTTAAATTATAGCTCTTCAAAATAGGCCGAAAAAAACCCATTGCGGTTTCTCTCGCTTGAAGCAATGCAATTGTTAAGGATTCATGCATAAGTAAAAGTGACTCTTTAGTTAATCGCTAGTCATTCTATAAGTTTAACGCTCATGCTATTTATTATAGCCAACATGAACACCAAAAAGACTAGCACGCTCATAATCATCCACAAAGGGGAAAGACTTCAACATTAACAAATAAATAAAATCATCCCATCCCCAAAAAGTTAACAGCAAGTTAAATTCAATCCCAAATGACCTTGATTAAAAATATAACAGGCTGATCTTTATGTGGTAAAAACAATCAGCAATAAGTGTTGTTACATAGATCACAATTAAAATTAACAATCAAATTAACATATTGAAGATTGCCCGAACATGACTTATTAATATATTAATAACATTCTCTCTATACGCCGCTTAGGTTACAAGGAGTTGTCAATGAAAGGCACTGTCTTTGCCGTCGCCCTAAACCATCGTAGCCAGATCGATTTCTGGAACGGGGCATTTCAAGAAGCACCTTATAAAACACCCCCAAAAACTCCAATTTGGTTTATCAAGCCCCGCAATACTGTCATTGGCTCAGGGGATGTGATTCCTCATCCTGTCGGAGAAACGTTACAAAGCGGCGCTACCCTGGCAATGTTGATTGGAAAAACCGCCCGTAAAGTCTCTATTCAGGATGCAGACCAGTACATTGCCGGATATGCCTTAGCAAACGAAGTCAGCCTACCAGAAACATCGTTTTACCGTCCCGCGATTAAAGCGAAATGTCGGGATGGTTTTTGCCCGATAGGTCAAATGAGCAAGATAAGAACCGTGGAATTTCTTGATATAGTGACTGAAATCAATGGGCAGGAAGTTGATCGCTGGTCAACCAGAGATCTTGTCCGATCCGCGCAGGAATTGCTGGTGGCATTAAGTGAATTCGCCACATTGAAAGAAGGCGATGTCATCCTGCTGGGAACACCCCATCAACGCGCTACTCTCCATTCCGGCGATCAAATCACGATCAAGGCTGAAGGCTTCCCCAATCTGGAAAACAGGGTCGTACTCGCAGGAGGTCAGGCATGAAACACGCCAAAATTTATTATCAGGGTCAGGAACTGAATGTCACCGTAGATGAGCAGGAAAATATTCTCCTGCCCGATGGCGGTATGGTTAACAGTGAGGATGTTATATGGCTTCCTCCCGCCAACGGAACCCTGTTTGCGTTGGGGTTGAATTATGCCGATCACGCAACAGAACTGGAGTTTAAGCCACCGGAAGAACCTCTTGTATTTATCAAGGCTGCCAATAGCTTAATAGGCCACCGACAGGTTTCTGTCCGCCCCGACAATGTGGAGTACATGCATTATGAAGCAGAACTCGTTGTCGTAATCGGCAGACCCGCACATAAAATTTCCAGAGAAAATGCGATGGATTACGTTGCGGGATATACCGTTTGTAATGATTACGCCATTCGTGACTATCTGGAAAATTATTATCGTCCCAATTTGCGTGTAAAAAGCCGGGATACGCTTACGCCAATCGGCCCTTGGATTGTGGATAAAAATGCGATCGCCGATCCCCATAATCTTATCCTGAGAACCTGGGTCAATGGTGAGTTACGTCAACAGGGCACAACCGCCGATTTGATCTTCGACATTCCTTTCCTGATCAGCTACCTCAGCGATTTCATGACATTGCAACCGGGCGACATGATTGCCACCGGAACCCCAAAAGGGCTGTCCAATGTTGTTCCCGGGGATGAGGTTATCGTGGAAGTGGAAGGTGTTGGTCGTCTGGTGAATCGTATTGTCAGCCAGCAGGAATATGAGGAGAGTTTGTCATGACCATTATTAATCATTGGATCAACGGCAAGAACGTTGATAGCAAAACCTATTTCGAAACAACGAATCCCGCAACCGGTGAGGTGCTGGCGGAAGTGGCTTCCGGCGGGCAAGCAGAGATTGATCAGGCTGTGGCTGCCGCCAAAGAAGCTTTCCCGAAATGGGCCAATACCCCGATGAAGGAGCGGGCTCGCCTGATGCGCCGTTTGGGTGAACTCATTGACCAAAATGTTCCTGAAATTTCTGCCATGGAAACGAAGGATACCGGTCTGCCCATCCACCAGACACAAAATGTGTTGATTCCACGGGCTTCCCAGAATTTTGATTTCTTCGCTGAAATCTGCCAGCAAATGAACGGGCGCACTTATCCCGTTGACGACAAGATGCTCAATTATACCTTGATTCAGCCCGTCGGGGTTTGTGCCTTGATCTCCCCATGGAATGTGCCTTTCATGACGGCAACCTGGAAAGTCGCCCCTTGTCTGGCTCTGGGAAATACGGCTGTTTTAAAAATGTCCGAACTTTCACCACTCACGGCGAATCGTCTGGGAGAGCTGGCGCTGGAGGCCGGTATTCCGGCAGGCGTATTGAATGTGGTACAGGGTTACGGTAACACCGCCGGTGATGCGCTGGTAAAACATCACGATGTGCGCGCTATTTCTTTCACGGGTGGAACAGCGACCGGTCGCGTGATCATGCAAAATGCCGGGCTGAAAAAATATTCCATGGAGCTGGGTGGAAAATCCCCCGTTCTGGTCTTTGAAGATGCCGATATTGAACGCGCGCTGGATGCCGCGCTATTCACCATTTTCTCCCTCAATGGCGAGCGTTGTACGGCAGGCTCCCGTATTTTCATTCAGGAAAGTATTTACCCCGAATTTGTTAAGCGCTTTGCCGAACGCGCCAACCGGCTTCGCGTCGGCGACCCCGACGATCTCAATACTCAGGTTGGCAGCCTGATCAGCCAACAACACTGGGAAAAAGTCTCTAACTATATCCGATTGGGGATCGAAGAAGGGGCAACATTGTTAGCGGGCGGCCCCGATAAACCCACCGGATTGCCCGCCCATCTGAAAGATGGCAATTTCCTGCGCCCCACTGTACTGGCTGATGTGGATAACAGTATGCGTGTAGCACAGGAAGAGATCTTCGGCCCCGTTGCTTGCCTGTTACCGTTCAAGAGCGAAGAGGACGGGTTGCGCATGGCTAATGATGTGGAATATGGCCTTGCATCCTATATCTGGACACAGGATGTCAGCAAAGTTTTGCGTCTGGCTCGTGGTATTGAAGCGGGTATGGTGTTCGTCAATTCGCAAAATGTCCGTGACCTGCGCCAGCCATTTGGCGGAATCAAAGCCTCCGGTGTAGGGCGTGAAGGCGGGGAATACAGCTTCGAAGTCTTTGCCGAAGTGAAGAATGTTTGTATCTCTATGGGCGATCATCCGATTCCCCGTTGGGGCGTTTGATCAATCAGGAATGAAATAAGAGCCTGTTCCATCAGGCTCTAAATCTCAGCGTTAACCACAGTTGGCCATCCTAATATTAAGTGAGGGTTTATGGGAAAGTTAGCGTTAGCCGCGAAAATTACACACGTGCCTTCTATGTACCTGTCTGAATTGCCGGGCAAGCACCACGGCTGCCGGCAAAGTGCCATTGACGGACATAAAGAGATCAGCCGCCGTTGTCGTGAGATGGGTGTCGATACAATTATCGTTTTCGACACCCATTGGCTGGTTAACAGCGCCTATCATATTAACTGTGCCGACCATTTTTCTGGCATCTATACTAGCAATGAACTGCCACATTTTATCCGTGACATGACTTATGAGTACGACGGTAATCCTGAATTGGGGCGGATGATTGCAGAAGAAGCGCGTCAGATGGGAGTTCGTGCTCAATCACACGAGATCCTGAGCCTGAAGCTGGAATATGGCACGCTGGTGCCGATGCGCTATATGAACAGTGACCGACGTTTCAAGGTGATTTCAATTTCTGCCTTTTGCACTGTCCACGCTTTTGAAGATAGCCGCAAATTGGGAGAGGCCATTTTACGGTCCATTGAGAAATACGATGGCACGGTTGCAGTGCTGGCCAGCGGCTCGTTGTCGCACAGCTTTATTGATGATCAACGTGCCGAAGAAGGCATGAACAGTTATACCCGCGAGTTTGATGAGCAAATGGATCGCCGCGTTGTACAGCTTTGGAAAGAGGGAAAGTTCAAGGAATTCTGCAAGATGCTGCCGGAATATGCACAGTATTGCCGGGGAGAAGGCAATATGCACGATACCGTAATGCTGCTTGGCCTGCTCGGTTGGGATAACTATGACGGCAAAGTGGAATTTCTGACGGAATTGTTCGCAAGTTCAGGTACAGGGCAGGTTAACGCCGTTTTCCCATTACCGGACGCTATTATTAATCAATGATTCGTTAATAAAAACGGCCGTCGATAAAATTGATGCCCGACAGGAGCAAACCGTGCCACATTTTTATGCAGAGTGTACTGAAAATATCCGCAAAGAAGCCAACTTGCCGGAATTATTTGCCAAAGTGAACCAAGCACTGGCAGAGACGGGCATCTTCCCTCCGGGCGGTATTCGCAGCCGCGCCATTTGGTTGGATACCTGGCAAATGGCGGATGGAAAACAAGATTACGCGTTTGTTCATATGACATTGAAAGTTGGTGCCGGACGCAGCCTTGAAGATCGGCAGAAAGTCGGAGAAATGTTATTTGCCTTAATCAAAGCGCATTTCGCCGATTTAATGGCGCAGCGTTATCTTGGCCTCTCTTTCACTATGGAAGAGCTCGATCCTGTGCTGAATTATAGATCCAATAACGTTCATAGCCTGTTTAAAACAAAAGGGTAACGACGATAGGTGGCATAATTAAGATCACTCACGTCTGTTTTTTTAATAAAGAGGAAACTATGACAAGTTATCTGGATACTTCACTGCTGCGCCAACAGGCTTATATCTACGGTCAATGGGTTGATGCAGAAAATAAAGCGACCTTTGAAGTGACGAACCCAGCCAATGGTGAAGTCATTGCCAATGTCAGTAATCTGGGAGCAACAGAGACACAATCTGCCATTGAAGCCGCTAACCATGCGCTTCCTGCATGGCGGGCGTTAACCGCTAAACAACGCAGCCAAAAGCTCAGGCAATGGTTCCATTTGATTATGGAAAATCAAACCGCTCTGGCTGAAATAATGAGTGCGGAACAGGGTAAAACCCACGCGGAGGCAATGGGAGAAATTGCTTACGGCGCCAGTTTCATCGAATGGTTTGCAGAAGAAGGCAAGCGCATTTACGGTGAAACCATCCCTTCCCCAATGCCGGGCCGACGCCTTGCCACTATTAAACAGCCAATTGGCGTTGTTGCTGCCATTACACCGTGGAATTTCCCCAATGCGATGATCACCCGTAAAGTTGGGCCTGCACTGGCTGCGGGGTGTACGGTGGTTCTGAAACCTGCGGCTGAAACGCCACTCTCTGCACTGGCACTGGTTGTATTGGCAGAGAAAGCCGGAATTCCTGCTGGTGTCCTGAATATCGTCACCGGAACAGATGCCAAAGCGATCGGAGAAGTACTGACTTCAAGTTCTATTGTGCGCAAACTTTCGTTCACCGGCTCTACACGTGTCGGCAAATTATTGATGGCACAAAGTGCTGATACCGTGAAAAAACTCTCCCTCGAATTGGGCGGCAATGCGCCTTTCATCGTGTTTGATGATGCTGATCTTGATGCTGCCGTAGAAGGTGCAATGGCAGCGAAATTCCGTAACAGCGGGCAAACTTGTGTTTGTGCCAACCGAATTCTGGTACAGGAAGGCATTTACGATGCGTTTGCGGAACGCTTGGCACAAGCAGTGAAACAGCTTCGTGTCGGGCCGTCCACTGACATCGGGTCACAACAAGGGCCGCTGATTAATCAGGCCGCAGTGGAGAAAGTACAGGCTCATATCAGCGATGCGGTTTCCAACGGCGCACGTATTCTGGCGGGTGGCAAATCCCATGCCCTGGGTGGTTTGTTCTTTGAACCAACGGTTCTGGCTGATGTTACGGAATCCATGCAGGTTGCCCATGAAGAAACCTTCGGCCCGTTGGCTCCCCTGTTCAAATTCCGCGATGAAGACGAAGCCATCCGCATTGCCAACGACACGGAATTTGGCTTGGCTGCCTATTTCTATTCCCGCGACATCGGCCGGATTTATCGCGTAGCTGAAGCGCTGGAAAGCGGTATGGTAGGCATCAATGAAGGGCTGATTTCCAACGAAATCGCACCATTTGGCGGTATCAAACAGTCGGGACTGGGACGTGAAGGCTCACGTTACGGTATCGAAGATTATCTGGAAGTAAAATACCTCTGTTTTGGAGGGTTAGAAGCTAAAGGAGCTTAATCCCCTATGCTACAGCAAGAAGTCGTATCACAGGTTGCACGCCGTTTACATCAGGCAGAAAAAAATCGTGAGCAGATCCGCCAACTCTCACTGGATTACCCAGAAATGACGATTGAGGATGCTTACGCCATTCAACGCGAATGGGTAGATTTGAAAATTACAGAGGGCCGAGTTCTCAAAGGTCATAAGATCGGCCTGACGTCCAAAGCCATGCAAGCCAGTTCACAAATTGATGAACCTGATTATGGTGCCCTGCTGGATGATATGTTTTTTCAGGACGGCGGTGATATCCCTTGCGAACGCTTTATTGTGCCGCGCATTGAGGTCGAACTGGCCTTCGTGCTGGCAAAACCCCTGCGTGGCCCAAACTGTACGCTGTTTGATGTTTATAACGCGACAGATTACGTTATTCCGGCGCTGGAACTTATCGATGCCCGCTGCCACAACATCGATCCTGATACTCAGCGCCCGCGTAAAGTGTTCGATACGATTTCTGACAATGCCGCCAATGGCGGTGTCATTATGGGAGGTCGTCCGATCAAGCCAGATGAATTCGATCTTCGGTGGATCAGCGCCCTGCTTTACCGCAATGGCGTGATTGAAGAATCCGGTGTGGCCGCCGCCGTTCTCAATCATCCGGCCAATGGCGTGGCATGGCTTGCCAATAAACTGGCACCACATGATGTTCAACTTGAAGCGGGCCAGATCATTTTGTCTGGCTCTTTTACCCGGCCTGTCCCTGCACGCAAAGGTGATACCTTTCATGTGGATTACGGTGTTTTAGGCTCCATTAGCTGCCACTTTGTTTAAAATCTCTAAGGTACGATTATGGATCAATTAACAAACAGGTTTAAACAAGCTCTAAAATCAGGACAGCCACAAATCGGATTATGGCTCGGGCTATGCAGTGGCTACAGCGCAGAAATTCTGGCAGGAACAGGATTTGATTGGTTGTTGATTGACGGCGAACATGCCCCCAACGATATTCCCACCATCCTTGCTCAATTGCAGGGCATCGCCCCTTATCCAAGCCAGCCTGTCGTTCGTCCCCCGTGGAACGATCCGGTGATCATCAAACAGTTGTTGGATATTGGCGCTCAAACATTGTTACTCCCAATGATTCAAAACGCAGAACAGGCCCGTCAAGCGGTTCGATCCACTCACTACCCGCCCGCAGGTATCCGTGGGGTAGGCAGTGCGCTGGCACGGGCTTCCCGCTGGAATCGCATTCCTGACTATCTATCCCGCGCTAATGACGAAATATGTGTATTGGTACAGGTAGAAACTCATGAAGCCCTGCAAAATCTGCCAGAAATCGCGGCAGTCGAAGGTGTTGATGGTGTGTTTATCGGCCCTGCGGATCTCAGTGCGGATATGGGACACATTGGCAATCCGCAGCATCCAGAGGTTAAAACAGCGATTGAACAAGCAATAGGTCAAATCAAAGCTTCCGGTAAAGCAGCAGGTATTTTGATGACCAATGTTGATGAGGCTAGGCATTACCTCAATATGGGCGCCCTGTTTGTTGCCGTAGGTGTTGATACAAGCATACTGACAGGCGCTGCCAACGCGCTGGCTGCACGTTTTGGCAACATTAGGGAAGAACTCCACACGCCATTACCCAGCAGTTATTAAGTGCTCATTACCGACAACAACACAACTCATTACCCTACACCGCAGATGTTGATCGCGACATCTGCCATTGCAGTCTGAATTTCCTGATAACTCAACTTCCTGATAATTCAATTTCCTAATAACAATAAAAAGGAAACGACAATGAGCACTTCACCTGACGCCATATCCAAATCATCTAAATCAAATAATCCGGCTTATCCACACCAAAAATTCACCTCTCAACAGCAAAATATCATCAATAAGTTATTCCGACGCCTGATCTTCTTTCTCTTTATCCTGTTTGTTTTCTCTTTTTTGGATCGCATCAATATTGGTTTTGCCGGTTTGACGATGGGAAAAGATCTTGGCTTGACGTCCACCATGTTCGGGCTGGCCGCCACGCTGTTTTATGCCACTTACGTGATTTTTGGCATTCCCAGCAATGTCATGCTGAGTATTGTGGGAGCCCGCCGCTGGATTGCCACCATTATGGTGTTATGGGGAATTGCTTCTACGGCAACAATGTTTGCGACCGGCCCTACCAGCCTGTATATCCTGCGTATGTTGGTAGGCGTTGCGGAAGCTGGTTTCTTACCCGGTATTTTAGTCTACCTGACTTATTGGTTTCCGGCCTATTATCGCGCCCGTGCCAATGCGCTGTTTATGATCGCCATGCCCGTAACAATGGCATTTGGTTCACTCATCTCCGGTTACATTCTGGAAATGGACGGTATCTGGGATCTGCGTGGCTGGCAATGGCTATTTTTGCTGGAAGGCTTCCCTTCTGTTTTGCTTGGTTTTGTTGTCTGGTTTTATCTGGATGATTCACCGGAAAAGGCTAAATGGCTGACCCGTGAAGATAAGCAGTGCCTTCAGGAAATGCTAGAAAACGATAGGCTTTCGCAGGAACACACCAACGCGCCTGTTCTGCAAAAAACCAGCTTATGGCGGGAGATTTTTACCCCGATTGTATTGATGTATACCTTCGCTTATTTCTGCCTGACCAATACCCTGAGCGCCATTAATATCTGGACGCCACAGATTATGCAGAGTTTCAATCAGAACAGCAGCCACATCATTATCGGCATTCTGACTGCCATTCCGCAATTCTGCACAATTTTGGGCATGATTTACTGGAGCCGCCGCTCAGATCGCCTGCAAGAACGCAAAATACACACCGCCCTGCCTTATCTGTTTGCCGCCGCAGGCTGGGTGTTAACTTCACTTACCGACCACAGCATGATACAGCTACTGGGGATCATCATGGCTTCCACCGGATCGTTCACTGCCATGGCAGTATTCTGGACGACACCGGATCAATCGATCAGTCTGCGTGCCAGAGCGGTGGGGATCGCCGTGATCAACGCCACGGGCAATGTGGGATCTGCCGTCAGCCCGCTTTTGATCGGCTGGCTGAAAGATCAAACCGGCAGTTTCAACGCAGGACTCTATTTTGTAGCAGGGTTATTGGTTATCGGAGCATTGATGGTTTTGTTTATCCCAATGCAACACGCCAGATCACGGACAACATCGTAAATAACGGGCAAGATATCTTGGCCAGCAACAAGGCACGGGAGGAAAAAATCGATGTCTGTATCCAACATCACAAAACCTATCATCACTAATATCGATATCAGCAAGGATTATGATGAAACTCAGGGATCGGATGATGTGCATTACCAAACGTTTGGCCGCATGGCGGCGTTTTTTGGTCGTGATATGCAGGCGCATCGCCATGATGGTTTTTTCCAACTGCATTATCTGGTGACAGGACGAATTGAACTACAACTGGATGAACAGCACTATTCCGTACAAGCCCCGCTGTTTATCCTGACTCCCCCTTCTGTTCCCCATGCTTTTTTTACGCAGGAAGACACGGACGGTTATGTCCTGACCGTCCGTCAGGCACTGATTACACCGTTGCTTAACTCGCTTTATCCTACTCATCGGGAACTGGTTGATATTCCTGCTATCTGCCTTTCTGTGGCGGATAAACCCGATGAACTGGAAACATTCAATCATTATTGGGCATTGATCGGGCGTGAATCAGCCAATCAATTTGCCGGGCGCGAACAATCGCTGGCATTTTTAGCTCAGTCACTGTTTACTTTTCTGCTGCGCAGTATTCCCCTTGATGATCATCATTCCGGTGGTGTTCGGGGAGAGTTAAAACTATTTCAGCGCTTTAACCAGTTGATTGATCAACATTATCACCAACATCTTGCCGTACCGGAATACGCGGAAAAATTGGGAATTACGGAATCTCGCCTGAAAGATATGTGCCGACGGTTTGCCAACCGCCCCCCCAAGCGCTTGATTTTTGACAAACAATTACGGGAAGCAAAGCGGTTATTACTGTTTAGTGACAGCCCGGTATTTGAAATAGCCTATCAGTTGGGATTTAAAGATCCGGCTTACTTTGCCCGGTTTTTTAATCGGCTGGTGGGATGTTCACCCAGTCTTTGGCGGGAGAGGAATGTTGCTGAGAAAAAAAGCATTCGATAGCTTTTACATTCTGGAAATTAAAAAAATAGAAATTAAATATCAAAATAATGTAGAAATCACGCCATTTAAATAAAAGCCTTCCATAAATACATCATGAAAGGCCAAAATATACTGAAAAATAATCGTTACCTAAAAAGCACTATCATAAATAAGAAAAATAAAAATCATTTTATTTATTTTCATGAGAGACACTCTGTTATAATTGGGGGCATTGTATCTATTTTCCCCAACCAAGGGTGAGAAGTGAAATTCCTATTTTCATGTATCGCTTCATAACTAAAAATAATACGACCTGGGCAAACATTTGCAAAGGAATTGAATCCACTCACAGATGTAATTGGAATACCAATTATTAAGCTTGTGCCATCAGTAGGTATTTTTCTATAAAAAACTTGCTCTAATTTTTTATTACTTGAATCAATTTTCAAAGATAATGTAACATCACTGCCTATAAGTGGTTTTGTTTTATCATTAGGATCATCCGTTCCTGTAATTTCAACAAATAATGCTTCATAATATGTGTTATTGGAATAATTAGACACAACACGGCAATTAATTATCTCATTTGCAACATTAGGAAGCGTACAATCATAAGGATTACTTTGTTTTATAATATAATTTTCATTTGAATGACCAAAACTAGGGTAAACAGTTAACATACTCATGATAACCTCTCTTTATTTTCCATTTAAAAAATCAAATGATACGCATGGCATCAAGCATAAAAAAGCATATAATAATTCAAAAATCAATCTCACTTTATCTATTTATAATAAACCAAAAACAGACATTATAATTTTTTATATAAGCTAAATTTTATGACAAGCAGCCTTTAAGTATTAACATTATATTTTAAAGTTTATGTTCTGTGTAATGAAATTTAATTATCAGTTGATAATATAAATATATTTCTCTTACATAAGATAACGCTATATAACTAGTGAAAAATATTAACCTATTTAGAGTTATTCCAATTGAACTATATTCCAGACAATTAAACTACAAGCAAAATGGAACATCGCTTCATAGTCCTCCACGCATTTTTCCCAGCGATTCAGTTTAAAACCATCTTATTCGCAGCAGTAACCTGCTCTGCTTTTCTCGATTGTATACAGAGTTCTTATCCCCGTGTTTTCAAATCTTTTTCCAACTACTCAGTTTAGGAGTCTTTATCTAAATGAAGCCTGACACGATAACGATGGCGTCCTGTATGCAAATTTTCTAATGTGGCAATAACGATCTTGATATCATGCGTATTGGCAGAAACCACAACAAGGGTTCTATTTACTGCCAAAATTCGTCTGAAATGAACCACTGTGTTATCGACTGATTATTCATAAAAAATAACGCCCTAAATGAAAAAAACAGGTTTACTATAATATAAAATGCCACCTATTGGGATAGGATCTTAGTTTACTTGAAATGGTTATTTATTTGTATTATTCCATCTAATATATAAATAATTTAGTATCATTGATAAAAAAGACAAAAATATGATAGTATAGTATCCATATCTGGCTTAAACTCACAATCCCACAAACATGGAATCGCGAAGCTGTAATTTGTTATCCTTGGAATAATCAAGCTTATCCTGCCCATCTTTATGCAGAAAAAGTCGCTTTTAAAGGAACATTAATATTTCGATATCGTTATGGATACATTTCCAAAAACAGGGGTAATCATGTCATCTTTTAAAGAAATTAAATCAATCACATCAATATTAAATTGTCATTATCTAGCTAAATGAAATCCCTAAAATGTATAAATATGGAGATAACCAATGATGTCATTACCCTGGAATCTCTTTTTGGCCAGAAGAGCAATTAATTTCGTAAATATAACACTTGGGATCACTTCACCCAATCAGCTCCCTGCCGAAACACAAGAACAACAAAATCAAAAAAGTGAATACAATAACCAAGTTTCCTTAATGCGGAATCGTGTCGAAAATATAGTAGATCGAGCCTGGAAGAGGCGAAATAGCCGTGAAGAACGCAACGATCTCTATCGGAAAGTCATTATGGGAACCAGCGCTTACGTCATAGAAAATCGTATCGGTAATTGTGCAGAAAAATCCTGTGTCGCATTTACTCGATTAAAAAGAATGGGGGCAAAACCACTCGAACTTTTTGAAATTAATATTAATAATCAAGATGACGATTATCATAGTATTGTCGTTATTGGCAGAACCACAGGGAATTCACAGCAACCCCGTACATGGAATCATGAAGCTGTAATTTGTGACGCCTGGAGTAAACAAGCCTACCCAAGCACACTTTATGAAAACAACATTGCATTCGCAGGACAATTAACCTTACTTCATCGATACGACTAACTATCTCGTGGGATAGACGCTATGTGCTTTGTTCACAATACCTGCCATCCCGCCTAATAGCAGGGATGCTTATCTCCAAAACACCAAGCCGATCACACTTTCATAACAATTTATTCTCATTCACCGAAAAGTACCCGCAAACCTTCCGAAAGTCTCTTCAAGAGAAGCCTTTTAATCGCTTCAATCAGATAGTGAAAAAAACATTAAATTAACATTTAATCCCCATATGAATAACAAGTCCAAATAGGGGATTATTTGACTGATGAGGTAGCTATGAAACTAGAAGATTTGCGTGCCGACCACAAACGCCCATTCACGGGCAAAGAGTATCTGAGTTCACTTCAAGATGGCCGTGAAATTTATATTTATGGTGAACGAGTCAAAGATGTTACAACGCACCCTGCTTTCCGTAATGCGGCTGCCTCAATTGGTCAACTATACGATGCCCTCCATGCACCGGAAACCCATGATGCGCTCTGTTGGAATACCGATACCGGTAATGATGGCTACACTCACAAATTCTTCCGTTTTGCTACCAGCTCTGATGATATCCGCCAACAACGCGATGCTATTGCAGAATGGTCACGGCAAAATTACGGTTGGATGGGACGCTCGCCCGATTATAAGGCCGCATTCTGCTGCTCATTGGGAGCTTATCCTGAATATTATGGGCCATTCGCTGATAATGCCCGTAGTTGGTATAAACGCATTCAGGAAAGTTGCATCTATTTCAACCATGCTATTGTTAATCCCCCTATTGATCGCCATAAGCCAGCAGATCAGGTCAAAGATATTTTTATTCAGATCGAAAAAGAGACGGATGCCGGAATTATTGTCAGTGGTGCCAAAGTCGTCGCCACCAACTCCGCACTGACTCACTATAACTTCATCGGCTTTGGTTCCGCACAGGTTATTGGGGATAATCCCGATTTTGCCCTGATGTTTGTCGCGCCCATGGATGCCGATGGCGTGAAATTAATTTCTCGCGCCTCTTATGAATTGGTAGCGGGCGCGACCGGATCACCTTTTGACTACCCCCTTTCCAGTCGGTTTGATGAAAATGACGCCATTTTGGTCATGGATAAGGTATTAATTCCATGGGAAAACGTGTTAATTTATCGCGATTTTGATCGTGCCCGTAACTGGGCGGTACAAAGCGGATTTGCCCGGTTGTTCCCCATGCAAGCCTGTGTGCGTCTTGCCGTTAAGCTGGACTTCATTACAGCGTTGTTGCAAAAGAGTCTTGAATGCACCGGTGTTGTGGATTTCCGCGGTGTTCAGGCCGATCTGGGAGAGGTCGTCGCATGGCGCAATCTGTTCTGGTCACTGACAGATGCCATGTGGGCAGAAGCCAAGCCGTGGGAAAATGGCGCTTATCTGCCGGATACCCAAGCGATTCAGACTTATCGCGTGATGGCTCCGATGGCTTACACGAAAATCAAGAATATTATTGAAAGTAATGTCACCAGTGGCTTGATTTATTTGCCATCCAGCGTGCGTGATATGAATAACCCTGAGATTAATAAGTATCTTGAAAAATATGTTCGTGGCTCTAATGGTATTGACCATGTAGAACGAATTAAAATTTTGAAATTAATGTGGGACGCCATTGGCAGTGAATTCGGCGGTCGCCATGAATTATATGAAATTAATTATGCCGGTAGCCAGGATGAAATTCGCCTGCAATGTCTGCGTCATGCTTATGGTTCCGGCAATATGAAGAAAATGACGGAATTGGTGGATCGCTGTCTCTCTGACTATGATTTGAATGGCTGGACCAGACCCCATTTACACAATAACCGTGATATTAACTTGTTAGATAAGCTGCTGAAATAAATCAGTAGCAGGAGGTCTATTATGTCTGTAGAAAATGAACATCGTCTGCGTTTCAGAGATGCGATGGCAAGCCTTTCCGCTGCGGTGAATATCATCACCACGGATGGCCCTGCGGGGCGCTGCGGTATGACTGCAACGGCAGTGTGCTCTGTGACAGATACACCTCCGACTTTAATGGTATGTATTAATCGCAATAGCGCCATGAATCCGGTATTTCAGGAAAATGGTAATCTGTGTGTCAATATTCTGAATCATGAACAAGAGCTAATGGCACGCCATTTCGCTGGCATGACCAACGTCAGTATGGAAGAGCGCTTCAAGTGGAATATTTGGAACACCGGAGTTTTGGGGCAACCGCAGCTACAAGAGACGCTTGCCAATCTGGAAGGACATATTGAGCAAGTGCAGGAAGTCGGCACTCATTATGTTTATCTGGTGGAAATAAAACAGATCATTGTTCAGGAAAAAGGCCACGGGCTGATTTACTTTAAGCGCAGTTTTCACCCTGTAATGGATGAAAACATGGCAATAACAGCTTAAAATAAAACCATTTTTGAAACAAAATCATACTCCGCATAGCCTCCCTTAAGATGAAGGTTCTTTATCAAAGAGCCTTCATCAATTTTAAAGAAGAGACGGAGACAGACTCAGTTCAAACTACCACCTTGCGTCTTAATGACCTGTTTATACCAGTAGAAGCTCTTCTTACGGCGTCGCTCCAATGTTCCTGTTCCCTGCTCATTCTGGTCAACATAAATATATCCGTAACGTTTGGCAATCTCGCCTTTTGAGGCACTAACCAGATCAATTGGCCCCCAGCTGGTATATCCCATAACATCTACACCATCATCAATCGCTTCTCTGACCTGGGCAAGGTGGTCATTAATATAATGAATGCGATAATCATCCTGAATACTGCCATCGGCTTCCACGGTATCTTTGGCTCCTAAGCCATTCTCAACAATAAACAATGGCTTTTGATAACGATCCCACAATAAATTGAGTAACGTGCGCAAACCAACCGGATCTATCTGCCAGCCCCACTCTGAACTGGAGAGATGTGGATTCGGGATCATATTCAGGACATTACCCTGTTGTTTCTGATACTCAGAGTCATCCCCCGATGTACAACCACTCATGTAATAACTGAATGAGACAAAATCAATCGTATTTTTCATCTCATGTTTATCTTGTTCAGTAATCGTGATTTCAATACCATTTTCGCGAAAATAACGCAGCATATAGCCCGGATAAGCACCACGACACTGTACGTCACCGAAAAACAGCCATTTTTGATTTTGTTGAAGAGTTGCCAGCACATCTTCGGGTTTACATGTCAATGGATACATCAGCCCTCCCAACAACATATTACCAATTTTGGCGTCAGGGATAATTTCATGACACAATTTCACCACACGGGCACTGGCAACTAACTGATGATGAATGGCTTGATAGATTTCTGATTGTGTGCTGGTTTTAGGTAACCCGACACCTGTTAATGGTTCATGTAGTGACATATTGATTTCATTGAACGTCAGCCACAATTTAACTTTTTTCTGGTAGCGGGTGAACACTGTGCGGGCGTAGTGTTCAAAAAAGTCGATCAGCCTGCGATTACCCCATCCTCCGTATTTTTTGACCAGTGTCCATGGCATCTCATAATGGGACAGCGTGATCAATGGCTTAATTCCATATTTCGCCATTTCATTGAATAGCTTGTCATAGAATGCCAGCCCTGCTTCATTGGGCTGCGTTTCGTCACCTTGTGGAAAAATCCGACTCCATGCAATAGAGGTACGCAGGCAGGTAAACCCCATTTCCGCAAACAGAGCGATATCTTCGGGGTAACGATGATAAAAATCGATGGCAATATCTTTAAGGTGCTGCGTGTTATCAGTCTCTCGCTCAATTACAGGCCCCATGATGCCCTGTGGTTGAACATCAGATGTCGAAAGCCCTTTTCCATCGGTTAAATAAGCACCTTCAACCTGATTGGCAGCAACTGCACCTCCCCATAGAAAATGTGTTGGGAACGGTTTCATGCGGATCTCCTCTTTGGGCATGTGGTGAACAATGGGATCAATGGGATCAATGACATTTTTCATCTTTGTTTTCTTTTGCGGAGAGTCTGGTGGAAAGTTTGGTGGAAGCCGGAAGCCCGAACAACCATGTCAATAAAGTTGAGATGACAAAAGCCAGCACAGTACCAATAATCGCTCCCCACACCGTACTATTGATACCCGTTGGTGGAATAATCTGGGTGAAAGTAAAAATATTGATCAACCCCATCGAATAGACAGCACTTTGGTAATAACCAATCACCGCGCTACCTATTGCCCCGGCAATACAGCCAAAAATAAATGGACGCCGATAAGGCAAAGTCACGCCATAAACCGCAGGTTCAGTAATACCAAACATACCGGAGGTCACAGCCGAACCTGACAACATTTTCAATTTAGCATCACGGGTACGCAGGAATACGCCAAAGGCCGCCCCCGTTTGTCCTATTACAGCAGGGAGCAGCAAAGGGGTTAACGTATCGTGCCCCATTACGGTTAAGTTATTAATTATAAGAGGGATAAACCCCCAATGCAGGCCAAAAATGACACAAATCTGCCAAACGGCTCCCATAATCGCCCCCGCCAGTGCCGGGGCAAACTCATAAACAGCCTGATAGCCATGTGCCAACAACTGGCTTAACCACGTTGCCGTTGGCCCGATAACAAGAAACACAATCGGGACAATCAACATAAGGCAAATAAGAGGAGTCACAAAGGTTTTGATTACGGTGGGGAGATAAGCATCTAGCTTCTTTTCAACTTTGCAACTAATCCAGGAAGCAAAAATAATCTGGATCACTGAAGAGCTGTAATTCAGGAATGAGAGTGGAATACCCATAAAATATTCCGTTGTGCCCCCACCAACCATTGATGCTTCAAAGGAGGAGATAATCATGGGATGGACTAATGCCCCCCCAATTCCCATCGTAATAAAGGGATTGCCACCAAATTTTTTACCCGCTGTATAGCCGAGCAAAAGAGGGAAAAAATAAAACAAAGAATCGCTGGCTGCATACCAGACATGATAAGTTCCACTATCAGGAGACATCCACTTCAGTGTAGTAGCAACCGCAAGCAATCCCTTTAAAATACCAGCCGCCGCCATGACACCCAGAAATGGGGTAAAAATACCGGAAACAATATCAATGAAGTGGTTAAACAGGCTGTCTTTCTTGCTAGTGAAGTCTGGTGTTACTTCCATCTTATCAGGAGGAGTCAATACTTGTTGAATAGTCTGGTAAACATCGTCCACTTCATTACCAATGACTACCTGAAACTGGCCCCCGCTTTCAACAACCGTCATAACACCTGACAGCGCTTTTATCTTGCCAACATCAGCAAATGTACTATCCCGCAGTTTAAATCGCAGCCGTGTTGCACAGTGGATAAGACTGATAATATTCTCCTGCCCACCAACACCTGCAATAATTTCTTGGGCCAGTCGCTGGTACTTCATGCTGTTTCCCCCACTTTCTCCATAACTTGTATTGCAAAGCAATGGCTTTTATTCAGGCGAAAAAAACTGACAACGCCATCCCTGTATGCCACGCAGGAAATCATTGCCAAATGTTATCTGCTGCGATTGAGTACAGAACAGTGATGATCTGTTTTCTGATTCTAGTTACTTTTATTTATCACTCAATTTACGAAAAATAGAAGTGTGATTGTGATCGCGGGGTTACATTAAAAACCTGAATTCGGGATAAAAGATTGAACTCAGTGCCTGTTGCAAGAACAGGGCTTACTGCCAAGAAAACACCGTTACTAATAAGGGACAGGCATGGATAAATGAATGGAATTTCTTATGATGCTGATGATTTTTATCGCGTTTTTATTCCATGGCGGGAACTAACCACAAAAGCTTTTCCGCTTTGTAACTACTTCACTTACTTAAAAGACGCCATTGAATATTACCCACTCAGAGATGAATATCTTAGTGACGATTTAACCAAAACTCAGATTAATATAAATATCAGAAATAAACCGCCAATACATAACAAAAAATTAATATATAGATATTTATAATTAAATTTAATCTTTACTCTTCTTTCATCCACTATTTCCTGACAAAGAACAAATAGATTAGATTAAATGACGATCAAATTGATTCATTTACGAACATACAAATCCCTGATTAATATTTTTTGATATTAATTTAGTGAATATTCTGTCAAATCTGGTATTACTTTTTTTACGTTACTGTGATCAATCGTTGAGAAGATATTATATCAGTATATTAACCTCCCTCGCTTCACGATCACCCTGAATAAATAAACAAAATCACAACCCGTGCGATACATTACGTTACAAATATGTTAACAACAGTATAATCATCTGGATGTATTGCCCATCGGAATAATAGCTAACAGAGGCATTCACTATGAGTAAAACCGCCCCGGTCGGTTTATGGGATCAACCGAAACCCTTTTTCATGATTTTTTTCGTTGAATTGTGGGAACGATTCGGTTATTACGGCGTTCAAGGCATTCTTGCCGTTTACTTCGTTCAGCAACTTGGTTTTTCAGAAGAAGAATCATTTATTACTTTCGGTGCATTTACTGCACTGGTTTACGGCCTGATTTCTGTCGGTGGTTATGTCGGAGATCACTTACTCGGGACAAAGCGGACAATTGTGTTGGGTGCCATTATACTGGCAATCGGCTACTTTATGATTGGCCTTTCCATCATAGAACCTGAGCTGATTTTCTATGCCTTAGGAACCGTCGCTGTTGGTAATGGCCTTTTCAAAGCCAACCCTGCCAGCCTGCTGGCAAAGTGCTATCAGCCACAAGATCCGCGTTTAGATGGTGCATTTACGCTATTTTATATGTCCATCAACCTCGGTTCTCTGGTTTCCCTCTCCCTCGCTCCCGTCATTGCTGAAAAATATGGTTATGCCCTCACCTATAATATCTGTGGTATTGGCCTGATTATTGCCCTGCTGGTTTATATTGCCTGCCGTCGCATGATACATAACATCGGTTCAGACCCCGACCATGCTCCGATAAATTATATGACTCTGTTTTTAGTGCTGGTTGGTGCAGTGGCGATGATTGGCATCTGTGCATGGTTACTGCACAACATCAAAATTGCCAATATTGCCCTCATGGCGATTTCTACCATTGTTGTCGTGATTTTCTTCTGGCAGGCATTCAAACAGGACAAAGCCGGCCGCAATAAAATGTTCGTGGCATTTATTCTGATGCTTCAGGCTATCGTGTTCTTTATCCTGTATAACCAGATGCCGACTTCCCTCAACTTCTTTGCAATCAACAACGTCCACCACCAGATTCTGGGCTTTAATATCAACCCCATCAGTTTTCAGGCACTAAACCCATTCTGGATCATCGTTGTCAGCCCTATTCTGGCCGTGCTGTACACCCGACTGGGGGCCAAAGGTAAAGACTTTTCGATGCCAACAAAATTCACTGTCGGCATGTTCCTGTGCTCACTGGGCTTCCTGACTGCCGCAGCGTCTGGCTTATTTGCCGATGAGAATGGCATCACATCTCCGTGGTTTATCGTGCTGGTGTATCTGTTCCAGAGCGTAGGTGAACTAATGATTAGTGCCTTGGGGCTAGCGATGGTGGCAGCCTTTGTTCCCAGCTATCTGACTGGCTTCATTTTGGGCATGTGGTTCCTGTCACAAGCGGCAGCATCAATATTGGGCAGTTATGTGGCAACCTTCACTGCCGCACCAGAAGGTGTCAATGACCCTCTGCAAACCCTGCCACTTTATACTGGCGTATTTGGTAAAATCGGTATCGCCACGCTAGTCATCGCCATCATTATGGCCTTTATGGTGCCATGGTTGAACCGTATTATTAAAGAAGACATGAAGGCGTAATCGCCCTCATTCTGTCGGCTTAAGCACATTTTCCGCTCGCTGATTCATTAATATTACGAGCGGAAATTGTTTTTCCACATAATCAGTGAAAAATAAAATATCATTTTTCCTTCCTTATTTAATATTTATGACACGCCCTTCCTATTCCTTTCTTTCTTTTTTATACGTTAACCTATTAATCTAATCACTTACTCTCAACCTGATCCAAAAAACAATTTGATAAACTTTATGCCATTAAGATAGGTACCAAATTTTATTATTGCTTTATAGCCGCCATTAAAAAACAATCAATTATAGAAAACGATGTTTTAACCGCGACATAAAAAACACTGTTTAGTTAAATAAAAAACATTACCAATCATTGAATTTATCTCTTTTTTAACTGCAAAAATACTTTTTTAGTATCCCGTCATCATCACAATGAATATTCTCTTTCAATTTAAAAGGAATCTATATGGATACATATACAACTGAACTTCCTGATGTATTGAAAAGTCAGTGCGGTTTCAACTGCTTAACTGATATTTGTCATTATTCCTTTGATGAATTCCGCCAACAAGTCAGCGGGCACCTTTCCTGGTCAGAGACGCAACATCTTTACCGTAGTGCACAGCAGGCACAAAAAGAAAACCGGTTATATGAAGCCAGACTGCTTAAACGTGCCAACCCCCAGCTACAAAATGCCTTATATCTTGCCATCACTATGCCTCACGCAGAGTTACGTGGCTATAATGATGAATTCGGCAATCGGGCTGCCCGATATGTGGCTCCGGGCGCGGTTTCCTCCATGTTTTCTCCGGCGGCTTATCTGACTGAACTGTATCGCGAGTCACATCAGTTACATGGGAAAGACCCAGCTTATCATCTGGATAAACGCCGCCCGGATTTGCAGTCGCTAATATTGAGCCAGAGTAATATGGATAGCGTGATTTCTACGCTGTCACTTTCCAATGAGCTGTTACTGGAAGGTATCAAAACAGAAGATGGGCTGGCGAATCAATCCGAAGTCATGGAGAAGTTGTCAACTTTCCGTCTCTCCGGTGCCACACCTTATCACGACGCTTATGAACATGTCCGCAAAGTGATTCAGCTGCAAGACCCAAACCTTGAGCAACTCCGGGCATCTCCCGACGTTGCCGGACTGATGAGTTCAGCATCTCTATTAGGCATTAACGCATCGGTATCACCGGAATTGTTTAATATCTTGACGGAAGAGATCACAGAAGAAAATGCCGAAGAACTCTATAAAAAGAACTTCGGTGAAGTTGATCCGGCATTAATGTCCTCACCGGCTTATTTAAAAGAATATTACAGTCTCAGTGATGATGAATTACGTTTATTTATTGGAAAAGCCAGTAATTTTGGGCAAACTGAATATTTCAACAATCAACTTATTACCCCAATTGTACAAAATGATGGTTCTGTTAAAGTTTATCTAATTATCCGTGAATATACCTTAAATGCCAACCAGATTAACGAGGTAGGTTTATTTCCCATCGATGGAAATAAATATAAACTCAATTATAATTTCAGTGACTTCTGGAATTCTGAGTATTTATCTATCCGGTTAGAAAACTCAAAAGAACTTGCCCGTGTTCCTGGTGCACCTCAAAAAAATCTTGAATATTCCGTCGAAATTACATTAAGTGAAGAAGACATCAGCCAACCTTTCCAACTTTATTTAAGAAGAGTGCTGCCTAATGGTAGTTTTGCCAATACAGCAACTCAATTCTCTATTGAAGATTATAATCAACACTCCTTCCTGTTAAAACTCAATAAAGCGATTCGCCTTTTCCGTGCCACAGGATTACCGCCCATGGTGCTGGAAAATATCATATTGAGTGTTAATCAAGAGTTAGATATTAACGCTAAAGTATTGGGACAGATCTTCTTAGTTATCTATTATATGCAGCATTATAAAATTGATGCTGAAATAGCACTGATACTCTGTAATACTTTTATTTCACAATATACCCCAGATAACCAAGTCAGCCAATTTGATCATTTATTTAATTCTCCGCCCCTCAATGGTCAGAGTTTCTCTGCCGATGGGATAAAAATCGACCTGAATCCGGGAAGTAGCGATGATTGGCGTAAGGCCGTGCTCAAACGTGCGTTCAATGCCGATGATATTTCACTTTATCGCCTGTTGCAGATCAGCCACCGCGATAATAGCGACGGCTACATAGTGAATAATCTGGAAAACCTGTCTTCTCTCTATCTTGCCAGGCTGTTGGCTGAAATCCACCAGCTCACCATTGATGAACTGGATTTACTGTTAATTACTCTCGGAGAGGGAAAAACCAGTTTATCCGGCATTGAAGATCAAGCACTATCAGATCTGATAAATAAACTCGGTGCCGTGATCCAATGGCTAACGGATAAACAATATCAGGTTTATCCGTTATTTGTCATGACCACAACCCGTTATGATCAGACATTGACACCTGAAATCCAGAATCTGTTCGATACGGTTTATAACGGTCTGCAAGGCTTTACTCCTTCACAAGGCGAGCCGGACAATCTTCTGAAAGCGATGTCACCTTATATTGCGGCTACCCTTCAATTACCTTCTGAATATGCTGCCCATTCCATTCTTCTCTGGGCAGATAAGCTGCAACCCAGTGACGGAAAGATGACCGCCCAAAAATTCTGGGAATGGTTAAAGGCTCAGTACACTGACAATCCCGTTAACTCCTCCACTACACAATCACAAGCTGTGGAATATTGTCAGTGCCTGTCACAGCTCACTTTGATTTACCGCTCTACCGGATTGACTGAATACGCTTTCAATCTATTCGTCACCCAACCCGAGGTTTTCGGCTTCCCTGTCGGGAGTGCACCGGCACATAATGCACTTTCCCTGATGATGCTGACGCATTTTGCTGATTGGACTAATACGCTGGGAGATAAAGCATCCTCCACCCTTACCGCGTTTTCAAATAAAATATTAAAAGCACATATGGTCGCGGATGCGATGATGCTTGATGTCAACCTGTTGTTACAAGCCAGCACCCAAGCGAAAGCGCATAACCAAATAACGGATGAGAATGCCTTCTCAAGCTGGATATCCATCAATATTATCCTGCAATGGATCAATGTCTCACAGCAGTTGAACATCGCGCCGCAAGGCGTTTCAGCACTGGTTGCCCTGGACTATATTCCACGGATACCGGATACTGCTCTCCCGACTTATCGCCAGTGGGAAACCTCAGCCGGTATATTAACTGCCGGATTAGATAACCAACAGGCAGATTTGCTACGTGCTTTCCTTGATGAAGCCCGTAGTGCTGCATTAAGCACCTATTATATCCGTGAAATTGCCAACAACGCTGGTGTCGCAATTCAGAGCCGTGATGACCTCTATCAGTATCTTTTGATCGACAATCAGGTTTCTGCCGCGATTAAAACCACCCGCATCGCCGAAGCCATTGCCAGCATTCAGTTGTATGTCAACCGCACACTGGAAGGCGTTGAACAAAACGCTGATTCCGGCGTAATCACCCGCCAGTTCTTTATCGACTGGGATCAATACAATAAGCGCTACAGCACATGGGCGGGTGTTTCCCTACTGGTTTATTATCCTGAAAACTATATCGACCCGACCATGCGTATCGGGCAGACCAAGATGATGGATGCGTTGTTGCAGCAGATCAGCCAAAGCCAGCTCAATACGGATATTGTCGAAGATGCCTTTATGTCTTATTTGACGTCGTTTGAACAGGTTGCGAATCTGGAAGTAGTCAGTGCCTATCATGACAATGTTAACGATGATCAAGGGTTGACTTATTTTATCGGCCGCAGTGAAACCGAAACCAGAGAATATTACTGGCGCAGTGTCGATCACAGTAAATTCAGTGATGGAAAATTTGCAGCCAATGCCTGGAGCGAATGGAGCAAAATTGATTGCCCGGTTAACCCTTACCAGAACACTGTCCGGCCAGTGATATATAAATCCCGTCTGTATATCATCTGGCTGGAACAAAAAGAGATCACCAAGCCTAAAAATGACGGTAACAACCAAACTACGACCACAACAGAATATCACTATGATCTGAAACTGGCGCATATCCGTTACGATGGCTCATGGAATACGCCATTTACCTTTGATGTAAACGCTAAAATCACGAGCTTGACATTGCAGCAGAAAGAAGCACCCGGGCTATATTGTGCTGGCTATCAAGGTGAAGATACCTTGCTGGTCATGTTTTATAAAAAGACAGAAAACCTGGATGGCTATAACCCCGATGACCCTGATTCTATCTCCACACAGGGATTATATATTTTTGAGGATATGTCTTTCTCTGATATGGGTGCAGACAAAGTTGAGGAATATCAGAAGAATAGCTATCACCAGTTTGATACCAATGGGGTCAGAAGAGTCAATAATCGTTATGCTGAGCACTACGAGATCCCATCATCAATAACTAACCGAACAGGTTATAGTTGGGGTGATGGCGCTCTCAGCATGGTGTATGGAGGTAGTATTCCGATAATCAGTTATGTCGCATCTTCAAGTATGCTGACAGTGAGTATTTCCCCCAAATTAAGCATTATCCATAATGGCCTTGAAGGCAGGCAGCGTAATCAATGTAATGTGATGAAAAAATATGGGAAATTAGGGGATAATTTTATTATTTATGACAATCTCAAAGTTAATCTGAGTCACTCATCTAAAGATCTCCTGTTTTATCCCGTTTATCAATATAGCGGAAATGTCAGTCAATTAAATAAAGGCAGATTACTGTTTTACCGTGATACGGATTACTCATCAAATGTAGAGGCAAAGATTCCCGACGCGAAGCGTGAATTGTCTAAGCCTAACGCCGCTATCGGATATGATTTTATTGAGGATGAGAAGAATAATCCTGATGATTTTAAACATTATATCTTAATGACGGATTCTAAAGGTATTGCCACTGATATTAATGTGGATACCACAGTTAATCCTCCCGCTGGTTTCAAAGAAATAAAGACCAGCATTTCACCTAATAAGGTTGAAGTTAAAGTTAAGTTTATTAAGCAAGACGGCTCAGCAGGAGAACAAACATTTAACGCAGATCAAAATGTCTCTAATAAACCTGCCGCCAATTTCGAAGAGATGAATTACCAGTTCAAGAAATTGGACATTGATGCTTCTCAACTGAAATTTGTTAATAACACCGCCAGTATTGATGTCACATTTACCGCCTTTGCGGAAGATGGTCGTCAACTCGGGACAGAAAGCTTCAGCATTCCTGTCACCAAAAAAGTCAGTTCTGATACCGCCCTTATTCTCTATCACGATAAACGGAATGATAAGAAGAGTGGCGCTCAATATATGCAGTGGGGGATTCATCGTGTCCGCCTGAACACCTTGTTTGCCCGTCAATTGGTCAGCCGGGCAACAACAGGTATTGATACCATACTCAGTATGGATACCCAAAACATCCAAGAACCTCAACTTGGTGAAGGGTTCTATGTAACGTTTAATTTTCCCCCCTATAATCAATCAGTTCATGGTGATAAACGCGGGTTCAAGCTCTATCTCAACAAAGCGCCTGATGATAATCCTGATGATAATTCGAGTGTTATTTATACAGGGCAATTTGGCGATGCAACACTTAGTACTACTTTGTTTATCCCTACTGGCAGCGGGCCATTAAAACCGGATAACGGGGATATCGCTACGGTTTATATGACCTACGCAAAATCAACTACTCCTTTACCTAAGGTTTCCTTCGAGAAGGATCAAAGCGGGAATATCACTAATTCGTCTCCTGATGTTAACTATTTTCAGTCGGTTGAAATTCTGAGTGATAATCACACCGAACCCATGGATTTCAGTGGTGCCAACTCCCTCTATTTCTGGGAATTGTTCTACTATACGCCTATGCTGGTTGCACAACGCCTGCTACATGAGCAGAACTTCAATGAAGCCAACCGCTGGCTGAAATATGTCTGGAGTCCTTCCGGTTATATTGTTCATGGGCAAATTCAAACCTATAAGTGGAATGTCCGTCCATTATTGGAAGACACCAGTTGGAACAGCGATCCACTGGATTCCGTTGACCCGGATGCCATAGCCCAGCACGATCCCATGCACTATAAGGTTTCTGCCTTTATGCGCATGCTGGATTTGCTGATTGCCCGCGGAGATCATGCCTACCGCCAACTGGAACGCGATACCCTGAACGAAGCCAAGATGTGGTATATGCAGGCCATGTATCTACTGGGAGACAAACCTTACCTGCCGCTCTCAACCGGTTGGGATAACCCTCGCTTAAGCGACGCGGCTGATACCACAACCCGGAAGGCTCATGCCCAATCCATGATGCTGCTACGGCAAAATACAGCCAGAAGCCAAAAAACGCCTCAAGTCCTTACGGCTAACAGCCTCACTAAGCTGTTCCTGCCGCAAGTCAATGAAGTGATGATGAATTACTGGCAGACACTGGATCAACGCCTGTATAACTTGCGTCACAATCTTTCTATCGACGGTCAACCGCTCACTCTGCCTATTTTCGCCACTCCTGCCGATCCTAAGGCGCTGTTGAGTGCGGCAGTGGCTGCTTCACAGGGCGGCGGGGCGCTTCCCCAGCTATCAACCCCACTCTGGCGTTTCCCACAAATGCTGGAGAATGCCCGTAGCATGGTTGGTCAATTGATGCAGTTCGGCTCTACGTTGCAAAACATCATTGAGCGGCAGGATGCCGAAGCCTTGAATGCCCTGCTGCAAAATCAGGCCAAAGAGTTAATGCTGACCAACCTGAAAATTCAGGATAAAACGATTGAGGAGTTGGATACCGAAAAAACCGTGCTGGAGAAATCCAGAGAAGGCGCTCAAGCCCGCTATGACCACTATCGCGGCTTATATGAAGAAGATATCAATGCCGGAGAAAAGGCCGCTATGGGAATGAGAACCACTTCTCAAACCATTGCCGCAGGCTTGAAAGGATTACATATGGCAGCAGCAGCGCTGGATATGGTGCCAAACATATTCGGTTTTGCGGTGGGAGGAACCCGTTATGGGGCAATTGCTAATGCCGTGGCAATTGGTGGTAGCATTGCCGCCGACAGTCTGCAAATTGCTTCCGATGCAATTGCTCAATCTGAAGCATGGCGTCGGCGTCGTCAAGAATGGGATATCCAACGCAAGAATGCGGAAGCCGAGCTGAAACAGATTGATGCGCAATTTAACTCACTGGCAATACGCCGTGAAGCGGCTGTCCTGCAAAAAGACAGCCTGAAAGTCCAACAAGAACAGACGCAGGCACAACTGGCCTTCCTGCAACGCAAGTTCAGTAATCAGGCACTCTATAACTGGCTAAGAGGCCGATTATCCGCAGTTTATTTCCAATTCTATGATTTAGCCGTTACCCGCTGCCTGATGGCAGAAATGGCCTATCGCTGGGAAGCCAATGATCAATCTGCCAGTTTGATTAAATTCGGCGCATGGCAAGGAGCCTATGCAGGCTTGCTTGCTGGTGAATCCCTGATGCTGAATCTGGCACAGATGGAAGACGAGTATTTGAAAAACAGCCAACGAGCACTGGAAGTCGAACGCACGATTTCTCTCTCTTCGGTATATAAAGATTTATCCAACAATAAATTCGATCTGGCAACGAAAATAGCTGAATTGGTGAAAGAGGGTAAAGGCAGTGCGGGTGACGGACTCAACACGCTGACGTTTGGCACAGGAACCGATACCAAAGCCTCTCTGGAAGCTTCCGTTTCCTTAGCCGATTTAAAAATCAGCGAGGATTACCCTGCATCGCTTGGTAAAATTCGTCGTATCAAACAAGTCAGTATTACCTTGCCTGCGCTGTTAGGCCCTTATCAGGATGTTCAGGCTGTCCTTTCTTATGGTGGTGAGAACAAGTGGTTAGCTCCTGGCTGTAAAGCGTTGGCTATTTCCCGTGGCATGGATGACAGCGGTCAATTCCAGCTAGATTTCAATGATGGTAAATTCTTGCCGTTTGAAGGCATTGCGATAGATGATAAAGGTGCGCTTGTATTAAGTTTCCCTCATATACTAATGAAATGGACTCCTCCCCAAATCGGCTTCAGTGAGCCATGCTGAATATATCAGCACAATATGAAGAGGTGTCCCATGGAACAAATTATTGGAATTGATCTGGCAAAGCGAGTTTTCCAGTTAAATATCGTGTCTTCTTCTGGGAAACCGATTCAGAACAAAATGGTATCCCGTGAAAAGCTTCCCGCTTTCATTGCCCAACAACCACCTTCACGAATAGTCATGGAAGCCTGTGGAAGTGCCAATTACTGGAGTCGTCAATTCAGACAGTTTGGTCATGAAGTTAAACAAATCAGCCCACAATACGTGACACCTTTCAGAATGGGCAGCAAAAATGACAAAAATGATGCGATTGCCATTGTGGAAGCTGACAGCCGGCCGGGAATGAGATATGTGCCTGAAAAAACAATAGAACAACAGGATATTCAGTGTCTACATCGGGTTCGTCAGCGTCTGATGAAAAACCGAACAGCACTGATTAACCAGATACGCGGATTAGGGCTGGAATATGGCATTACCATGCCTGAAGGGGCTCATAAGGTCGCACAATGTTTACGGGAACATCTGGAAGATGCTAAGAATGAATTGACCGTATTGAGTCGTCAATTATTGCAGGAATTGCTGTTTGAACTGAAAGATCTTCAGCAGCGCCTGAATGAACTGGATAAACGGTTTGACCATCTGAATGCTCAAAATGAGGATATTCGTCGATTACTGACTTTACCGGGTATTGGGCCACTGGGCGCTTCCGCTCTGATGATAGCGTTGGGAGACAGTCAAGAGTTTAAGAACGGTCGCCATTTTGCCAGTTACCTGGGATTGGTGCCGAAAGAACACAGTAGTGGTGGAAAAACCCGGCAACTCGGTATCAGTAAACGGGGAGATGCCTACTTACGGGGAATACTGATCCATGGTGCCCGTTCTGTCATATATCGACTTAGCAAGCGGCCTGATGAGCAATGTAATGAATTACAGCGCTGGCTGAAAAGTTTGATAGAACGTAGTGGCATCAATAAAGCCGCAGTAGCATTAGCCAATAAAAATGCCCGAATAGCTTGGGCATTGGTTAATAAACAATCGGTTTATATTCCCCGATAAGGTGAAATGTTAGTTTAATCATGTTGTTGAAGTCCATAAGTAGATGTACTGACAGGTAGTACCGACTCTCTGTGAACCTGGTAAGATCCTTAGCCTGATAAAGCTGTTGCACTAGTGAGGGCAGAGAGTGCGGATTTTCATCAGGGCTCTTTGAAGCCGAATATATGTTTGCGACTACTTTTGTCAGAAAAATACGTTACCTACTTGAATTAAGTCGGTGTCCATATAAGGATCTTAAGCAGTAACCGTATATTTTAGATAGAAAAAAGGCTTCATTTATGATCTGATAATCGTCGCCAAACTAATATCAAAATCAAGGATGAAGCCTGTGACGATTATCTCTGTAAAATACCAGCTAATGCAATTCTTTAGTGACTTTTCTTTGCTAAAAGTGGCCTTGGGGTGTGGGTTCACTAAACGTGTCAGAAATATTGAGCCACGCACATTGCTCTTCAGCCTGA
>NZ_JBBMXH010000034.1:0-40053 GCF_037996725.1 Xenorhabdus entomophaga | reverse complement strand
TATGTGGCAGCTCATCAAAAGAGTTAAGATTTTCTTGAATGCCGCTTCAGCAAATAGTTGGAAAGGAATAGGAAATATGAAATTCTCATAATTATGAAAAGTTATATATCATCTATCTCAGTTTATTTTCAACGAAATGATCAACAAATAAAACCTTATTTTTGTGAAAAACATCCACTAATGAATGAAAATAATCAATGTATCGGCGTTATTTGTCACACTAAAGAAATAAATCATTTTTCAGTACATCATTATATTAAAAGTGATATGTCTACATCTATTAATCTTAATCCGCCGAACAATATACTGACAGAAAAAGAATGGCGGATTATTTTTTTATTCTGTAGAGGGATCAGAAACAAAGATATTGCTCATAATCTGAAAATATCATGTCGCACTCTGGAAAAATATTTTAAAATCATTTATGAAAAGTTATCAATAAATTCAATCATTGAATTAAAAACGCTTTGTGAGAAAAATAATTACAACCTATATATCCCGCCAGAATATTTAAAATCCATCAACCATACTTTGCTATGTTAAATATAATACCTATAATGCGGATAAACCATTCAAACAAACATGACAGATTACTCGTTTGAAATAGAATCGACGAAACCTTTCATGATAATTTGAACAAGTTTGGATATGATTCCAAGTCATATTCATCTTATATAACTGCCGGGGGAAGAGCATGGCCACAATGAAAGACGTAGCACATCACGCCAAAGTATCCGTAGCCACTGTCAGCCGTGTCATTAATAATACAGCTTACGTCGAACCTGGAACTCGTGAACGTGTAGAAAAAGCCATGCGTGAGTTCAACTACCACCGTAATTCGGCAGCACTTGCCTTGGCAAAAAGATCCGGGAATATGTTGGGGTTACTAACGGGCAATCTGGCTGACCCTTTCTTTTCTCTTTTGGCTCGCGGTGTTGAAAACGTTGCCCGGAAAAAAGAAGCCAAGCTCATGGTCTGTAGCGGTGGGCATCAAGCTGAACTTGAAAAATCTGCCCTGGACTTTTTAATCAATCAAGGATGTGAATCAATAGTAGCCTATGTCAGCAGAATGAGCGAAGCAGATATCTTACGTTATGCAGCTCATACTCCGGGATTAGTGGTTATCAACCGATATTTTCCAGCCATCGCTAACCGATGTGTCTGGTTAGATAATGTCAGTGCTTCTCAGACAGCTACCAACTATCTTCTCCAAAATGGTCATCGAAAAATTGCTTATGTAACGACAGATCTGCCGATAGATGACAGAAGGCTCCGTCTGGAGGGATATCATGCTGCAATGGCTGATGCGGGTATCACAGTACCTGGTGATTGGGTTATCAGCGTTCCATTTAACGAAAAAGGAGGGGAACAAGCAGCAGAAAAGCTCTTGGACAGCGGCATCAACTTTACTGCGGCATTAACATTCAACGACGTTATGGCCGCCGGTATGATGCGATTCCTGCATCGGCGGAAAATCGACTTACCGGAACAACTGTCAATCGTTGGGTTTGATAATATTGTCACAGCCCGATATCTCTATCCGCCCTTAACAACCATACATAATCCAATCGAACAAATGGCGCAACGGGCAGCTAATCTGGCATTACAGCTAAACGCCAAAAAAGAATTAGTTCCACAAATAAATATGTTCTCAGCAGAACTTATCATCAGAGATTCCGTTTTTTTGATAGAATAGCTTTTTTTTCAATAACCTATCTAAAACTGGATTTTCATATGGATGACAAAAAAAAACTTAATCTAGGGCTCTCCATACTACCGATTGCAGCCATGCTCCTACTACTCATAATTGGCTATGGTCAACTGAATCTGCGTATCGAATCCTTATTGCTTATATCAGCAGCAATAGCAGCAGTCTTAGCATATTGGCAAGGCTATCGCTGGGATAGCATTATTGATTCCATTGTGGCAAAACTAACCAAAGCAATGCCAGTAATCATGATCCTGATTTGCGTCGGGGGGTTAATTGGTACCTGGATGTTCAGCGGGACGATACCTTACATGGTTTACTGGGGATTAAAGCTGATTAGCCCTCAATATATACTTATTGCCGCCTTCTTTATCACCAGCGTTATCTCTGTTTGTACCGGCACATCATGGGGATCAGCAGGAACAGTTGGAGTTGCCCTAATGGGAGTTGCTGCAGGCCTTGATGTGTCTTTAGCGGCTGCAGCGGGTGCGATTGTTTCAGGTGCATATTTCGGTGATAAAATTTCACCGTTATCTGACTCAACTAATTTCGCAGCCATCGTTGCTGGCACTGATCTTTACAGCCATATTCGACATTTAATGTATACCACGATCCCTGGCTTTGTTTTAGCCAGTATCGTTTATTTTATTGCAGGCCATACAAGCTTAACAAGTAGCTCCTCAACTCCCGAAAAAATCACAGAAATAATACAATCTCTTGAAAACCTGTATCACTTTAATTTATTGCTTATTTTGCCACCGATGCTGGTTCTGTGGGGCGCAATAACAAAACGTCCAGTGATCCCAGTTATGTTGACAGCTTGTACATTAGCTATTGCGATAGGTATAGGTGTCCAAGGATTCACACTTAAACAAGGTCTTAATGCGTTAATTGATGGTTTTAATCTTTCAATGTTTTCTGACCAAGGACACAGCATCACAGGAGTTGTTAACGATGTTCCCCGCTTACTCAATCGCGGAGGCATGTCATCAATGATGAACACTGTTTTGCTTATATTTTGTGCATTTTCGTTTGCTGGTATCTTAACACTCACTGGCGCCTTGACTATTATTATTAACCAGCTTCTGCGCGCTGTTCACACAACTGGGCAACTTATTGCTGCAACCTTAGGCACAACCATTCTTGTAACTGGGGCAACCTGCGATGGAAAACTTGCCCTTCTCATCCCGGCAGAATTGTTCAAAGATGCTTATCGTCGGATGGGGCTAGATAACAAAAATTTATCACGCACCATAGAAGATGGTTGTACTGTCATTGAACCTCTTCTCCCTTGGACTTCAGCTGGCATTTACATGGCGACGACCTTAGGTGTCAGCACTCTTGATTTACTCCCTTGGGCAATCCAGTGCTACGCTGCAGTCTTTTTTGCTCTCATTTATGGTTTTACTGGTTTTGGTATAGCAAAAATTATGCCAAAAACTATATCCGAAACCGCCCCAGAAAATTCTCTGAAGAAAAAGGAAGTCCAACGTGAAATCATGTGATTTCAACCAGATATTTGATCGTTACAATACAGGCTCTGTTAAGTGGGATTTTTTAGATCGCTACCTGAACATAAACACAACTGACCTTTTGCCAATGTGGGTGTCTGATTTCGACTTTCGATGTCCAGAAGAAGTCCTGCAAGCTTTATCCTCTCGAATTGACCACGGAATTTTTGGCTATAGCGAACGTGACGATCTCTATTACCAAGCAGTAATAGACTGGTTTTTAAAACGCCATAACCTGACGTTGCACAGGGATTGGTTTACATCAATAGAAGGGGTCATACCCGGATTAGCTTTACTAATACAAATGCTGAGTAAATCAGGAGAAGGAGTCATCGTACAAAGCCCCTATTATGGTTCATTTGCCAAAATTATTACGATGAATAACCGGGTGGTTATTGAAAACCCACTTATTGAGAATCCGGAAGGTTACAAAATTGATTATGACCATCTGGAATACATATTGGAGCAACACAGACCACCTCTACTATTGTTCTGTAACCCACATAACCCTACTGGCCGATGCTGGAGTCGTAACGAATTGCTTCAACTATTGGAACTCTGTAAAAGGCATGGCACGACGGTAATTTCTGATGAAATTTGGGCTGATTTAACTTTGCCCGGAGAAAAATTTACCTCAATATTGCATCTTGGAAGTGAATGGCATAGTCATGTTATTACTGCCACCTCAGCCAGTAAGACGTTTGGGCTTTCTTCACTTCGTATATCAAACTTTCTTATCCCAAATCTAGCTCTCCGGCAAACTTTTATTGATCGGTTAAATGCTCACGGATTAGATGTATTCAATTCATTATCCATGACCGCAGCTACAGCTGCTTACCAATATGGGGAAACATGGCTTGATAAATTACAGGATTATTTGGCTGAAAATCGTAACTGGCTCGAACAGGCTTTAGCATCTTCCATTCCCTGGTGTCGAATGGTCAAAGCGGAAGGGACATATCTGGCTTGGCTGGACTGCCGTGATTTAGGTTTAGATGATAGTACTTTGCAGCAGGCATTAATCGAAAAAGCGAAAATAGCCGTTTCAATGGGATTCAGTTTTGGTGATAAAGGAAAAGGGTTTATCCGTATAAACTTAGGTTGTCCCCGTCAATACCTTGAACAAGCTATCATTGGTTTAGCCCAGTTAACACGATAAAGTTAACACTCTAAAATAAACAGTTACCCGAAAAAACGCGCCTATTTTTATTTTATAACCCTACCTGAAACTTTTCACAAAAAGTTTCAGGTAATTAGCTTCCCATTACTAATTTCTGCATAAAGTATATTTGTAAAAATCATTTAAAATATCTGCTTGGCCATAGAAATAGTTGATGTGATTTTCCTCATTTTTGAATGAATCAATAATATCATCTCTATGCCACTCTCTTGTTACAAGCGTTCCCTTTCCCTCCCTAAATTTAGTTATTTAATGCATTAAATGCGTATCCTATATTTTATATTATTACAGGCTTTTCCCTGAAGCTGGCACTAGTAAAAAATACTAAAAAAATCTGTACTGAAGTGTTAACTTCCGATAATAACAGTAAAATTTTGCAAAAAACCAATTTATTAACTTAACCAGTAAGAATCGAATAACAAGCATTCTTCTAGATGTTTTTATGATTGATAACACACTTAAAAAGTTTAGTTATTTTTCGAAACTTTGGAAGCGTATTAAATACTTTAATGAACATCTACTATCTTAAAGAAAGCAAACAGTTAGTTACATTAATTGAATATTTCAATATTAATAATTTTAAAATTAAACATAAAGGAAACCTATCTATCAAAAAAATAAAATTTATTATATTAACCCCCTATTTTATACTTAAATATTTCAACACAACACCAAATTTAATAAATTTTATTTAACACCAATCAATATATAATTGCTTGATTTTATATTATCACCAATATCAATAGACTATAATATTAGTAAAACTTAATGTTTAATTAAAAAATAATTTCAAAATGAAATAATATCTTTGTGTTAAAACTAATGAATACACAGTCTTTGATTAACTAATTATTATTCCATATTATATGGTTATATTATTCTAATCACTACCAGAAAATAATTAATATATAAAATATGAAAAATTCAAATAATATCACTCCTCAATTAATTCATATGTGGAAAAAAAGTACTGAATCTTGGGGAGCAACAGATCGCCAATCAAGGTTTATCTATGCCAATTCTGCTTTCTATCAGTTGCTAGACCTTCCTGAAGATTTCGACATCACAGGACTTAATATAAGTGAACTACCTTCACCTATTGCAAAATATAAAGAAGAATTTTACCTACAAGATCAAAAAGTTATTCAAAAAATGCAACGAGTAACCTCAATGGAAACTCACCCATTTGGAAAATATAAAGTTAAACAATCTTATCTCTGTGATAAATATCCCCTATATGATAATAGCGGCGACTGCATTGGTATCATTTTTCATATGTACAAAACTCAAGGGTTCTCCATCTCTTATTATTATGATGGCGTTATTCCAGAAACACCGGAGTTCAAACCTCCCAGCGTTGAACTAGCACAAATTGAGTGGGAAATTCTCTTTTTACTCTTGCGATCATTTGATGAAAAAAGTATCAGTGAAGAATTAATGATAAATATTAATGATGTTACTAATTATATGCAATCAATTTACCAAAAATTTAATCTCTCAAGAAAGCTAGAACTGAAAAAATTCTGCAAAGAGCAGAAACTAGATCGTTATATTCCTGAGAGATTTGTCACTGTTGGTAGTAGAGAGCTAAACTGATTATATCATTCAAAAATAATAAAGGAATAATGACATGAGTAATAAATCCATCATTTCACCTCAAATAATTAATACACTAGCAGCCAGCAACGATCCCTGGGGAATAAAAGATAAAAACTCTTGTTTTATTTATGGAAACAAGGCATTGAATGCTATTAAAGGATTTTCTGATTCATTCAATTTTGAAGGGCTTAATGATCACGAACTTCCTTGGGATGGTGCTGAATTTGCAAAGGAATATATTCTTCATGACCAAAAGGTAATGCAGGAAGAAAAATCATACACTTCACTTGAAACACATGTTTGGGGAGAAACAAAAGCATTATCATCTTATTTTTGCGAAAAATCACCTATTTATCATGAAAATGGTGAGTGTATAGGGATCATATATCACTTATGGAAAGCCCAGGATTATTCACTGACCCGGCTATACCATGGCAAACTCCCTGCTTCCATTATGTTTCAACCTCCTACTGAATTATTCACCCAACGAGAATGGGATATCATTTTCCTCTCTCTGCACAAATATACCAGCAAGCAAATGGGTAGAATATTAAATATTTCTTATCGTACTGTCGAAAATTATACAGCACAAATATATAAAAAAGTTGGTGTTAACTCTGCTCAACAATTAGAAGAATATTGTCGATTTAATAATTTCGATCTCTATGTGCCAGAAAGATTCCTATTCCCTGAAAGCCGTATATTGGTTTGAATATTGAAAAAAGATAGCAGAGCGTTGATAAACGCTCCGCTGAAAAATCACGAATTTCGGTCATACTAAATTCTTTCTATCTATTTTTCATTAGACGCTATTTTTCGGTATTTTTTCATGAATTTTTTGAACATAAAAAATGAATATTTAATCACGTAAAATTAAAAACAAATACAAAACAAACAATACACAAGAATGATTTTTTAACGAATTATAAATTAATTAACCCGAATTCTGGATAAGAAATTGACGAGAAGCCTGTTCCAGGAGCAAAGTTTTGGTGCACACCAAAAACAGCTCCGAGGTGGAACAGGCTATGGACAAGTTAGTTGAAATTTTCTGCGATGTCGACGATTTTTGTCGTCTTTTCATCCCTCAATGGGAACAATTTTGTCTCGATAGCGGGCATCGTTTACGCCGCCGACAAGGCCATATGTATCCCAGTGAAATCATGACCATTTTGATCCTTTTTCATCTGTCGCATTACCGTGATTTTAAAAATTTTTATCTAGAACATATTTGGAAATATCACCATAAGGATTTTCCAACCTTGGTCAGCTATTCTCGTTTTGTCAGTGTGGCGCCTTCCGTTTTGGTGCCACTATGTAGCTATCTGACTCAATTAAAAGGGAAACCCACAGGCATTGCTTTTATTGATTCCACCCGTTTGAGTGTCTGCCATAACATTCGCATCCCTCGACATAAGGTCTTTGCGGGGATAGCAAAGCGCGGAAAAAATTCAATGGGCTGGTTTTACGGTTTCAAATTACACTTGGTTGTCAATCATCAGGGGGAAATTCTAGCGCTTAAAGTGACTGCGGGAAATGTGGATGATCGGGAACCTGTTCGTGAATTATCAAAAGAATTAACGGGTTCTCTTTACGGTGACAAAGGTTATCTCAGCCAAGAATTGGCGGACGATTTAGCCAAAACCGATGTCACTTTCATCACGAAAAAACGGCGCAACATGAAAGCGTGCATGCAAGCTGAGTGGGATAAGATAATGTTAAAAAAGCGTTTTATTATTGAAACGATTAATGGGCAATTAAAATTGATTTCTCAGATAGAGCATTCGCGTCACCGAAGTATAAAAGGATTTATGTTAACCGTTTTAGGTGGACTGATTGCTTACTGCCTTAAATTGAAAAAACCATCACTGAAAGTTTTCTACTTAGAAGAAGATGTTCCAATGATGGCTTAAGCAGAATTCGGGTTAATTAAACTGAATTAATAACATACAAAAACTTATAATAAATGGCTCGTAAATACATATCAATCAATCCCAAAATTGAATTTTTGGCATCATATTACTATTTATCAGAAATATATTTTTTATATTCATCATTTCGAATTTCCTCTCCGAATTCTGATACCTCTAAACAGATCCTTTATTTGTAGATAATGTGCAAAATATTTTCACCAAATAAGCTCATTTTGCATTCAATGAGTGATCTGTATTCCATTTTTGCAATTCAATGCAGATTTTTCTTGCCTGTTTTTTGATCGCAATCTATTTATTGTTCAACAATATAAAAACAATGAATTAACAATAAACGCACTTAAACCAACAATAAAACAACACTGTATCTTTCAGGGGGAAGTAGAATATGCAGCACACTATCAATTTTTGGCCCCTCATCGGGATTGCCGTCATTATCATTGGTTTTATCATCAGATTTAATCCTGTTCTGGTTGTTACCGTTGCCGGCCTTGTCACCGGATTGTCAGCCCAAATGTCCATAGCCGATATTCTGGAGAAACTAGGTTCAGGATTTATTAATACGCTAAATCTGACACTGACACTTCTGCTTCCCTTGGTCATCATTGGCCTGTTGGAAAGACATGGGTTAAAAGAACACGCCCAAAAATCGATTGCCCATATCAAAACTGCCACTACCGGAAGGTTACTGATTATCTACCTGTTTATACGTGAAACTGCTGCTGCACTGGGGTTAACCAGTTTAGGTGGCCATCCACAAATGGTCCGCCCTTTACTCGCTCCTATGGCAGAAGGTGCGGCTGAAAACCAATACGGTGAATTACCGGATTCAGTTCGCCATCGCATTCGTGCTATGTCCGCCGCGACGGATAATACGGGTTTGTTCTTTGGTGAGGATATTTTTGTCGCCTTTGGGGCAATTATCTTTATGCACAATTTCATGCTGGAATCGGCTGGTATTCAAACCGAACCGCTGCATATTGCCCTTTGGGGTATTCCCACTGCCATTTGTGCTTTTCTTATCCATTCTGTTCGGCTATATCGCCTGGATTACCGACTTGCCAATGAACTTAGCTCTTTGAATCACGCCCGTACGAACAGCAAGGGGACAAGATAATGTTTCAATTACAATATCTCTATGTACTGGCTGGGCTGCTCTTACTGGCTGTTGCCATTATGTCATGGCGTGATAAAGCCAATCCTCGCCGATTAACAACCGGCTTATTCTGGGCGCTGTATGGATTAATCTTTCTGGTGGGGAAATGGAGCGGTCATCTGGCAGCTATCTGGATCAGTGATGAAGTCCATGCCCAGAAAATCGCCCATATCAGTGTTGGTGTGTTGGTTGTTATTATGGCGCTGCTGGCAGGATTCGGTGGAGTGCGTTTGGGAAACTATCATCAACGGACACCAGAACAACGACAGAAAAGTGCTGATCGTCTTGGTCACCGGTTATTTTTGCCCGCTTTGCTGATCCCTGTTATCACAATGCTAGGAGTGCTAATGTTTAACCACATTCCCGGCTTACAGCAGGCTGTATTTGGTGAAGGTAATCACTCTACGCTGGTAACACTCTTTTCCATTACTCTTGGTTGCCTGATTGGGTTAATTATCGCGTTACGCCTGAGCCACGATACCATCACACAGCCTATACAGGAAACTCGCCGCCTGCTGGATTCCATTGGCTGTGTATTTATTTTGCCGCAGATCCTGGCAACTCTCGGATTGTTGTTCACCGCAGCGGGTGTAGGTACAGTGATTGCTCATTTAACTGAAAATTATTTGTATGTCGATAGTCGTTTTATTGCAGTGGTAACGTATGTCTTTGGCATGGCCCTGCTGACCATGATAATGGGGAATGCTTTCGCCGCTTTTCCGATTATCACTGCCGGTATTGGCATCCCCATTCTGATTTTACAGCACGATGGTAATCCCGCAGTTATGGCGGCCATCGGGATGTTTTCCGGCTATTGTGGAACGTTGATGACACCTATGGCAGCAAATTTCAATATCGTTCCCGCAGCACTGTTAGAGTTGCCTGATCGTAATGCCGTTATCAAGGCCCAGATTCCCACAGGATGCGCTTTACTTATTACCAATGTGTTCTTGCTCTATTTTCTAATGTTCATATAAAACAACAAAAAGGTATCGTCATGAAAACTATTTTAGTCACTGGTTTTGAGCCTTTCGGAGGTGATAGGATAAATCCATCATGGGAAGCCATCAAACCATTACAGGGCTGCCAAGTCGCTGACGCGATTATTGAGATTTGCCAACTCCCCTGTATTTTTGATACCGCTTTGCAACATCTCCATACAGCTATTGACCGGACTCAGCCAGAATTGGTGATTTCAGTAGGGCAGGCAGGAGGCAGGGCAGATATCAGCATAGAACGCGTCGCAATTAATATTAATGATGCCAGTATTCCCGATAATAAAGGGAACCAGCCGATTGATACTCCTGTTATTTCCGGTGGCCCTGTAGCATATTTATCTGACGTACCGATCAAAACTATGGTTAATACGTTGAGGAAGGCGGGAATTCCTGCATCAGTTTCCCAAACTGCCGGTACTTTTGTTTGCAATCATGTGATGTATGGTTTATTGCATTATTTAACACAAAATTACCCCTCTGCAAGTGGAGGATTTATCCATATTCCTTATCTTCCAGAACAAGCCAAAATCCTCTTTGATACACCAAGCATGACGCTAGAATTGATGACAATGGCACTAAAAATAGCTATTGAAACTGCATGGGAAAATAAATCTGATACGGTTGTAACGGGCGGTGCTATACACTAAGAAATGTACGCATTAAGAGAATAAATCAGTGCAGGAAATAGATTAGCCACTATATTCAGTGGCTAATTCAGAAAAACAATAGTCAGAAAGGCAATAATTGGTAGAAATTCAACAGCCAGATAACCACAACCGCAAAAATTGCCGCGATAATGTCATCCAGCATGATGCCAACTCCGCCTTTTACATAGCGGTCAAACCAGCGAATCGGCCACGGCTTCCACATATCAAAAATACGGAACACCACAAAACCCACTAAAATCCACTGCCAGTTGAGCACCGGAATTGCCATCAATGTGATCCACATGCCGATGAATTCATCCCAGACCACGCAACCCGGATCTTCTACATTCATGGCATCGGCAGCTTTTTGACAAATCACACAACCAATGACAGTTCCTAATAAGATGGCTACCCATATTCCCCATGTAGGCAATTGCACCAGCAATAACCAGAAAGGGATTGCCGCCACTGAGCCCATCGTACCCGGTATAATCGGCGATAAGCCACTACCGAACCCCGTAGCCAACAAATGCCACGGATTGCTCATTTTTAAGCGACGCTTTGCATCATCCATGCGTTCCCTCCGTTTGGTCATTTTCCTCTTGCTGTACTGCCGAACAAGGTACTACAGGTTTTTTATCAGTTTTAAAATGGTCAAAGCCGTTCAGATTCAGCTCAACTTCTTCGTTATGATTAAAATAGCGGATACCTTCTGATTCTGGCCTGATTTGCCCAATACAGCAGAAACTCGCACCAGAATGAGCCAATGCCATATTTAACGCACCACGGTTAAGCTCAGGTACAGTAAAGCACAATTCATAATCTTCACCACCGCTCAGCGCCCATTTCAACGCCTGCTCAGGGGTAACATATTGCTGCATGGCTTCCGAATAAGGCAGCGCATCCAGATTAATACGCGCACCACATTGGCTGGCTGTCAGAATATGGTTGAGATCAGAAATTAAACCATCGGACAGATCAATTGCGGAAGAAGCAAGATCGCGTAATGCCTGCCCTTGTAGAACCCGGGGTTGTGGACGGAGATGACGTTTGATTAACCAATTATGGATCGCTGTATCCTCCACTGTCAGACGATCTTGCAACAGAGCAAGCCCTGCGGCACTATCCCCCAGTGTTCCGGTTACATAAATCCAGTCACCATTTTTTGCCCCCGCACGGCGCAGTGCCCTGCCCGCCGGAACCAAACCATGTACGGTTAACGTCAAACTCATGGGGCCTTTCGTCGTATCCCCACCGATCAACTGCATACCATAATAATTCAGTTGCTCAAACAAACTGTCACTGAATCGCTTTAGCCAATCTTCATTGACATCAGGTAGCGTTAAAGCCAGTGATGCCCAGGCGGGATCTGCCCCAACAGCGGCCAAGTCACTGATATTGACAGACAGTGCCTTATAGGCCAAATCTTCCGGTGAGATGTCAGGGAGAAAATGAACACCGGCAACCAGCGTATCTGTAGTTACCGCTAATTCTTGCTTATCTGCAACGGTCATCAGCGCACAATCATCGCCAATCCCGAGATTGACATCACGGCGACGGCTGACATGGCGATTGAAATAACGTGCAATGAGGTCAAATTCACCACATGCCATAGTAGAATTCCAAAAAGTGACTAACGATGAGAACACGAGGCCGGGAAGCCGGCCTCATAGATAAAATCATCGAGTTATAATGGGGAACTCCTGGCAAGCAATCACTTTTTCTTGCGTGCTGCCGGGCCAGCTTTATCCAACACCCCATTCACGAATTTATGGCTATCTTCAGCGCCAAACACTTTTGCCAGTTCGATGCCTTCATTAATAGCCACTTTGTAGGGAACATCATCACGAAAGCTTAGTTCAAACATTGCAACGCGCAAGATGGCTTTTTCTACCTGACCTAACTCTTCGAGCTGGCGTGAAAGATAAGGAGCCATCAATGCATCTAATTTTGTAGCATTGACCGCTACCCCGGACAGCAACTCACGGAAATAGGTGATATCAACACCAGTTACGTCCTGCTCTGACAGAAACTGCAATTCAACATCAGCAATGCTGTTTTTGGATAATTGCCATGAATAAATTGCCTGAACAGCACACTCACGAGCACGACGACGAGCAGCAGGTTTCACAAAATTCCCCTTAATTAAAACTAAAAATTCAGCCTTTGATGGCTTTGATTACATTAATCATTTCCAATGCGGTTAAGGCAGCTTCTGCACCCTTATTACCCGCTTTAGTGCCAGCGCGTTCAATCGCCTGTTCAATATTTTCAGTCGTCAGAACACCAAATGTGACAGGAATGTCGCTGGACATTGCCACGTTGGACAAACCAGAGCTGCACTCGCCAGCAACATATTCGAAGTGGGCTGTACCGCCACGGATAACAGTACCCAAAGCGATAACCGCATCATATTTTTTGGACTCAGCCAGTGCCTTGGCTGTTAACGGCAGTTCATAAGCACCCGGTACCCATACTACGGTGATATTGTCTGAAGAAACCTGACCGATGCGTTCCAACGCATCCACGGCCCCTTCCAGCAGGCTGTCATTAATGAAGTTGTTAAAGCGGGCAATCGCAATAGCGATACGTGCTTCAGGAGCTGCAACAACACCTTTGATTACGTTCATAGCCTTCCTTATACCTTATTCATATCCGCAGGGGCGCGGATCTTATCACATTCTTTTTCTCTGCGTCTTGGTTTATGTCCGAACTTAAATCAGGACGCTCAGAGTGGTCGTAAGCGAAGGCGCACATCTGGGCCAATCTGTTTTACATCAAACAGCGTAAATTCAGGCGCATCCGATAATCTTTGCAATTCAGGAATAGCAAACAATCCACGGGCATTATTTCCCAGCACCTTAGGCGCGATATAAAGGATCAATTCATCTACCAGCCCCAATGATAATAATGCCCCGGCCAGAGCAGGACCGCATTCCGCCCAGACTGAATTTATCTGGCGCTTACCCAGTTGCATCATCAGCAGCACCAAATCAACGCCATTACCATGTGCCGGCAATAAGATTTGTTCGACGTGATCAGGCCATTGCTGTTCATCTTTGTCAGTATCCAACAAGTTAGTATGTGCTAACCAACATTGCCCTGTTTGCCGGATAATCTGGTGCTGTGGCGTCACGCGATTCTGGCTATCAGTAATGATACGGATTGGCTGGCGGAGACGTTCTTGGGGATAAACCGCTTGTGTATCAGCATCCAATTCATCCCAACGGACAGTCAGTGAAGGATCATCCGCCAATACTGTTGCACTGGAACTCAAAATTGCGCTGCACTGCGCTCGCAATTTCTGCACATCCTGACGCGCTTCAGGTGAAGTAATCCACTTACTTTCTCCCGAGGCCAACGCGGTACGGCCATCCAATGAGGCTCCCAGTTTCAATTGCAGGTAAGGGAAACCGGTACGCATACGTTTAAGAAAACCTTTATTCAAGGATTCCGCCTGCGCCATCATCAGGCCATGTTCTACAGTGATGCCCGCCTGCTGCAATTTATACAAGCCGCGTCCAGCCACTTGAGGATTGGGGTCTTGCATCGCTACCACAACACGACTTAATCCCGCAGCAATCAAAGCATCAGCACAGGGCGGTGTTTTGCCATGGTGACTACATGGCTCAAGAGTGACATAAGCTGTGGCGCCTTTTGCATTTTTACCTGCCATGCGAAGGGCATGAACCTCTGCATGCGGTTCTCCGGCTCGTAAATGAAAACCTTCCCCGACTATTTGATCATCTTTAACGATGACACAACCTACATTTGGATTCGGAGAAGTTGTAAAACGCCCTTGTTGCGCCAATTCCAGCGCTCGGGACATATATATTTCATCGAGTGTCATGGTATTTAGTCTTGTAATTTGGCTATTTCTTCGCCGAATTCACGAATATCTTCAAAGCTGCGGTAAACAGATGCAAAACGGATATACGCCACTTTGTCCAGTTTCTTCAGCGCATCCATAACAAAATTTCCAATCATCTTGGACGGAATTTCACGCTCACCGGTTGCCCGCACTTGTGATTTGATATGGCTAATCGCTGTTTCCACATCATCAGAGCTGACAGGACGTTTTTCAAGTGCCTTTTGCATGCCACGACGCAATTTTTCTTCGTCGAAAGGCTCCCGAATATCATCACTTTTAATAACCCGTGGCATCACCAGTTCTGCAATTTCAAATGTAGTGAAGCGTTCATGACATTCTAGGCACTGACGGCGACGGCGCACTTGTGAGCCATCCCCAACCAGACGGGAATCAATAACTTTAGTATCAACGGCTGCGCAAAATGGGCAATGCATATCGTTTCCTGACAGTTGACCGAAGGAATAACAGTGTACCTTGAAGTGATAATGAAAAACACCCTGTCAGTAAGTACTCACAGAGTGTTTAAGCGATATCAGAACTCGATCATGCTAAATCGTTAAGGAAGAATAGAAGGCTGGTCCGCCCCTTCTTTCTCAACTTTCTGCTGAATCATATGCTCACGCTTCATGCCCAACTTCAGAGCCAGTGCAGAAGCAACATAGATGGAAGACACTGTACCGATAGAAACACCAATTAACATTGCCAGTGAGAAGCCTTTCAGCATTTCACCACCGAAAATGTACAGCATCAGTACAACCAGCAACGTGGTTGCAGAAGTCATGATCGTACGGCTCAGAGTCTGAGTCAGGGAGACGTTCATGATTTCATAAGACGTACCACGGCGGATTTTGCGGAAGTTCTCACGAATACGATCCGACACCACAATACTATCGTTCAATGAATAGCCGATAACGGACATCAACGATGCGACGATAGTCAGGTCAATTTCGATGTGGAACAACGACAAAACACCCAGCGTAATAATCACGTCATGCGCAAGTGCAATAACCGCTCCCAATGCCAGACGCCATTCAAAGCGGAAACCGACATAGATCAGGATACAGATCAGGGCAACCAGTAACGCCATTGCTCCTGTTTGCGCCAGTTCGCTTCCCACGCTTGGACCGACGAATTCTACACGTTTGACCTTGGCATCTTTATCGATATTCTGGTTAATAACCGAAATAATCTTATTACCCAGTTCCTGCCCTGCATTCCCCTCCACCGGCGGCATACGAACCATCACATCACGGCTGCTGCCAAAATTTTGCAGAAGTGGATCGACAAAACCATTCTGTGTCAGGCTCTCACGCATCTTGTCCAGATCCGCAGGCTTACTCAGGTTTACCTCAATTACCGTACCACCGGTAAAATCAAGTCCCCAGTTAAACCCACGAGTTCCTATCATAACGATGGAAGCGATCAATAGCAGGAATGAAATCCCAAAGGCAACGTTGTCCCAGCGCATAAAGTCGATAACTTTACGCCCGTAGTTTAATTGTTCAACAGTATAATCCTGTGCCACAACGTGCTCCTTAAATTGACAACTTATTGATACGCTTGCCGCCGTACAGCAAGTTCACGATTGCACGAGTTCCTACAATGGCAGTGAACATTGAAGTCGCCACACCAATACTGGTAGTAATCGCGAAGCCCTTGATAGAGCCAGTGCCCACGGCATACAGAATAACGGCTGTAATCAGCGTAGTCAGGTTTGCGTCGATGATACTGGAGAACGCGCCTTTATAGCCTTCGTGAATCGCTTGCTGTACCGTACGGCCATTACGCAGCTCTTCTTTGATACGTTCGTTTATCAACACGTTCGCATCCACAGCGACGGCAAGTGTCAGAACGATACCCGCAATCCCCGGCATGGTCAGCGTCGCTCCCGGCAACAGGGACATGATACCGACGATCAGTACCAGGTTAGCCAGCAATGCACTACTCGCAATCAGACCAAACTTGCGATAGTAAATCATCATGAACAAAATGGACGCAATCAGGCCCCATAAACACGCCTCAAGACCCTGCTTGATATTCTGCAAGCCCAGAGTTGGCCCAATAGTACGCTCTTCGACAATCTGAATTGGTGCAATCAATGCACCCGCGCGTAGCAACAGCGACAACTGGCGAGCTTCGGCAGGATTGCCAATGCCAGTGATACGGAAACTGTTACCCAAACGTGACTGAATGGTGGCAATGTTAATGACTTCTTCTTTCTTAACCAGGGTCGCACGACCATTGGCATCTTTCTTGCCGCTGTCTTTATATTCCACAAACAGCGTTGCCATCGGTTTTTGCAGATTATCTTTAGTGAAATTGGACATTGCCGTGCCACCCGCACTATCCAGAGAAATATTCACCTGCGGATAACCGTTCTCATCCGTGCTGGACGTGGAATCAGTAATATGATCGCCTGTCAGAATAACACGCTTGTACAGGACAACAGGGCTGCCATCACGGGTATATTTCAATTCTGAATCAGCCGGAATTCGGCCAGACAGTGCTGCATTCTGGTCAACATTACTATTCGCCAGACGGAATTCCAATGTTGCGGTTGCACCGAGGATCTCTTTAGCGCGGGCTGTATCCTGGATACCCGGCAGTTCAACAACAATACGATCTGCCCCCTGACGCTGCACCAGAGGTTCCGCAACACCCAACTGGTTTACGCGGTTACGCAGAATAGTAATGTTCTGCTGTACTGCATAAGAACGGGCTTCACGCAGACGTTCATCACTCATGACAACTTTCAGGGTACTGTTGGCACCAGCAGAGAACACTAAATCACGGTGGCGAGGTTCAAGATAGCTTTCCGCGTTGGAACGCGCGTCGTTATCGCGGAAACGAACTTCAACGCCGTAATTATCAATTTTGCGGATAGTAGAATAAGCGATGCCCTGATCACGCAGTTCAGAGCGCAGGCTATCAATATTTTGTTCCTGTAACTTACTCAGTGCGGTTTCCATATCCACTTCCATCAGGAAGTGAACACCACCACGCAGGTCAAGCCCCAGTTTCATAGGCTCAGCATTGATTGCCCTTAACCAGACAGGCGTTGCAGGCGCGAGGTTCAGTGCCACGACATACTGTTCGCCCAATGCAGAAACCAGTGCTTCACGGGCACGGAGCTGCACGTCAGTGCTGTTAAAACGAGCAAGGATTGCCCCATTTTCTAATGCAATGGACTTGCTCTGGATTTGATCTTTTTCTAAAACATTACGGACTTGGTCCAGCGTTTTTTCACTGGCGGCGATGCCTCGCGCGCCAGTGATTTGTACAGCCGGATCCTCACCATAAAGGTTGGGAAGTGCATAAAGCAAACCGATGAGGATCGCAGCGATCAGCATCAGATACTTCCACAAAGGATAACGGTTCAACACGGCAGTTCCCTTCGGGAAAATCAGAAAATTAAATAGCCTTCATTGTACCTTTCGGCAAAATGGCAGCGACGAAGTCACGTTTGACAGTTATTTCAGTGGTATCATTCAGGGCAATCACAACGTAGCCTGTTTCAGACACTTTAGAGACACGACCAACCAGACCACCAGAAGTCAGTACTTCATCTCCCTTGGAGATGGAATCCATCAATTTTTTATGTTCTTTGGTACGTTTTTGTTGTGGACGCAGGATCATAAAATAGAAAATCAAACCGAAAACAACCAGCATGATAATCAGAGAATATGGGTTACCCTGAGCTTGCGCTGGTGCACCAGCAGCTGCCGCAGCTTCAGAAATAAAAAAACTCATCAAATTTCCCTCATTGTTATCGAAAACATGTTACCGAAAATCGTGTTATCGAAAATATTACTTTCCGAAAATCTTACTTCTCGAAAATTGTGTTTGCCGAAAATCGACAGTGGCTCGATCAAAAACCAGCCCGATATGCTACACATATTGAGGCTGGTTAGTCACGCCAAATTATATATTTAACGGCGGAACAGGCTTACCAATCCGCTGATAAAACGCTTCAACAAACTGTTCCAGTTTGTCTTCTTCAATGGCTTTGCGAATTCCAGCCATCAAACGCTGATAATACCTTAAATTATGGATTGTATTCAGCCTTGCACCAAGAATTTCGTTACAACGATCAAGGTGATGGAGATATGCGCGGCTATAATTTCGACAAGTATAGCAGTCACAATGTTCATCCAGCGGAGAAGTATCTTCCTTATGTTTGGCATTACGGATCTTGATGACTCCTTCTGTCACAAACAGATGACCATTGCGGGCATTGCGGGTTGGCATCACACAGTCAAACATATCGATACCCCGGCGAACGCCCTCGACCAAATCCTCCGGCTTGCCAACTCCCATCAAATAGCGTGGTTTATCCTGCGGGATCTGCGGACAAACATGTTCCAGAATACGGTGCATGTCTTCTTTGGGTTCACCTACAGCCAGACCACCCACAGCGTAGCCGTCAAAACCGATTTCCACCAGCCCTTTTATGGAAACATCACGCAAATCTTCGTAAACACTGCCCTGAATAATACCAAACAAGGCATTTTTATTACCCATTTCATCAAAACGTTGACGACTGCGAGCGGCCCAGCGCAATGACATTTCCATGGAACGCTTCGCATAATCCCAATCAGCAGGGTATGGCGTACATTCATCAAAAATCATGACAATATCGGAACCCAAGTCATACTGGATTTCCATGGATTTTTCTGGGCTGAGGAAAACAGGCGTTCCGTTGATTGGATTACGGAAATGAACGCCTTCTTCTTTGATTTTACGCATCGCACCGAGACTAAAGACCTGAAAACCACCAGAATCTGTCAGAATAGGCCCCTGCCACTGCATAAAATCATGCAGGTCACCATGCAATTTCATGATTTCCTGCCCCGGACGCAGCCAGAGGTGGAAAGTATTCCCTAACAGGATCTGCGCACCGGTCTCTTTCACCTCTTCCGGTGTCATGCCTTTTACCGTACCGTAAGTGCCCACAGGCATGAATGCCGGGGTTTCCACTACGCCACGTTCAAAAATCAGGCGGCCACGACGGGCATTTCCGTCCGTCTTTTGTAACTCAAATTTCACTTAACCTCCAGACATCAGAAAAACAGTCTGATGCTATGTTTAGACACCGTTCAAACCAGCGGAGCTGAAATGAAGATCATTCTGATTTAAAAATATTTAATTTCAAAATTTTTATTTCAACACCGCTTCTTTCGATACCATTTCTTTCGATGCCATCATATTGCGACTGATAAACATCGCATCACCATAACTAAAAAAGCGATATTTTTCTGTCACCGCTTCTTTATAGGCACTCATGGTATTTTTATAACCGGCGAACGCAGAAACCAGCATGATAAGCGTGGATTCTGGCAGATGGAAATTGGTAATCAATGCATCGACAACCTGATATTCAAAACCAGGATAGATAAAGATTTGGGTATCATCAAAAAAAGACGCGATAATCCCATTCTGGCAGGCTCTGGCTGCGCTTTCCAATGAGCGGACTGAAGTTGTTCCCACCGCGACAACTTTGTTACCACGCGCTTTACATGCCAGTACCGCATCCACGACATTCTGTGGCACTTCCGCATATTCAGCATGCATAACATGATCTTCGATGGTTTCCACTCGCACAGGCTGAAAAGTACCGGCGCCGACATGCAAGGTGACAAAGGCCATTTCAATGCCTTTTTCACGCAAAGCAGCCAAAAGCGGTTCATCAAAATGCAGCCCGGCAGTCGGTGCAGCCACTGCGCCCGGACGTTCACTATAGACCGTCTGATATAACTCACGATCTGCGTCTTCATCAGGACGGGCAATATAAGGAGGCAATGGCATATGACCAATCTGATCCAAAATGGTCAACACATCACGATCATCATCAAAACGAATTTCAAACAATGTATCATGACGCGCCAGCATCGTTGCTTTAATGCTTCGATCTTCACCAAGAATCAGCTCAGCGCCTTCTTTCGGTGCCTTGGAAGCACGAACATGAGCAAGCACTCGCTTATTATCCAGCATCCTTTCAACTAAAACTTCCAATTTTCCCCCCGTCGCTTTGCGGCCGAACAGGCGCGCAGGAATGACGCGAGTATTATTGAAAACCAACAGATCACCGGCTTCCAGTTTATCCAGCACATCAGTAAAAACACCGTGCGTCAGCTTTCCCGTTTCGCCGTCAAGGGAAAGCAGTCGGCAGGCACTCCGCTGCGGCTGGGGATAGTGAGCAATCAGCTCTTCTGGCAGTTCAAATGTAAAATCAGCGACACGCATTTTATCTGTATCATTCAAAAAAACAGGCGGACTAGTCTAGTGCTGCAAACGCGAGGGTGCAACAAAGAAGCATCAGGTTTAGCGTTTTACGGTATACTCTCATCATGAATTTTCTCGCACACCTTCATTTAGCTGCATTATCGGAAAGCTCCTTATTGGGCAATCTGATGGCAGATTTTGTCCGCGGTTCACCAGAAGGGTTGTTCAATTCCGACATTGTAGCGGGCATCCGTATGCACCGTCGGGTAGACAGCCTGACGGACAGGCACCCGCTTGTCATAGAAGCTCGTCACTTATTCCGTTGCGAGTATCGCCGTGTTGCCCCAATTACCCTTGATATCATCTGGGATCATTTTCTTGCCCTACATTGGGACAAACTTGAAAAAAATTATTCTTTGCCTGAATTCGCCAATTTTGCCCGCTGCAACATAGAACCTCATCTCGATTCAACCCCTGAAAAGTTTCAAGAACTGAACAGTTATCTCTGGTCACAAAACCTGCTCATCCGCTATGCGGATATGTCCTGCATTGCCAATGTACTGCAAAGCATGGCACGCAAACGCCCGAAATTATCAGCGCTGGCAGGATCATATCAGGATATAGAAACCCATTACCTTGATTTTGAAACACTATTCTTGCAATTCTATCCACAAATGATGGCATTAGCGTCAAATAAGCGCCTGCTTGAGTGAAAAAATTTTCCAGAGCCTTGCACTTTTTTCAAATAGTTTTATCTTATGTAGGTCAAAAGGAATTAAAAACAGGTTATTGATAGGTAAATCCTATTGCAGCAATTGGTATTTTATCCTTTATTGCTATACCCTAATTCCTTATGCTGTAACCCGTTTTACATAACACCTTTTAAAATCACAGGAGTCAATTATGGTTTTAGTAACCCGCCAAGCCCCTGACTTTACAGCTGCTGCAGTTCTCGGTAACGGTGAAATCGTTGATAACTTCAATCTGAAAAAACACCTGAATGGCCGTCCTGCCGTTATTTTCTTCTGGCCAATGGATTTCACTTTTGTTTGCCCTTCTGAGCTGATCGCTTTTGACCACCGTTATGAAGAATTCCAGAAACGCGGTGTTGAAGTTATCGGCGTTTCTTTCGACTCTGAGTTCGTTCACAACGCATGGCGTAAAACCCCAATCAGCGAAGGTGGTATCGGCGAAGTCAAATATCCAATGGTTGCTGACATCAAACGTGACATCATGAAAGCTTACGGCATTGAGCACCCAGAAGCTGGCGTTGCCTTACGTGGTTCTTTCCTGGTTGACAAAACTGGTGTTGTCCGTCACCAAGTGGTTAACGATCTGCCACTGGGCCGTAACATCGATGAGATGGTACGTATGGTTGACGCTCTGCAATTCCACGAAGAACATGGCGAAGTTTGTCCTGCACAATGGGCAAAAGGTCAAGAAGGTATGGGCGCTTCACCTGAAGGCGTAGCAAAATACCTGACCAAAAATGCTGACAAACTGTAATATTCCGCAGCATTGAGTCATTTAATAACATTATGTTATTACCCCTTCCAAACCAGCCGCTTGTCGGCTGGTTTTTTTCTCTCAAAACAGATCTTCCTGAAGCCCGCTGTCTTATCGGCTTGCATTAAATTGCGCACAAAAAATCGCCCTTTCCAAAATCCTGAGCTTTAGATAAGGTAATCTACATATTACTAACAAAAACATCACAAACAATTGAGTCTCCCACCGTAGACTCACGCTTAGGAGCACAACACATGTTAAAAGCATGGAAAATACCGTTGATAGCTGTATCCCTCCTCGTTTTCTCTCCACTTTATGCCGCCACTGAACCTGCCGTTGAAGCTAAACAAGGCATGGTTGTCAGCTCACAACGCCTTGCTTCACAAGCAGGTATCGATATTCTCAAAATGGGGGGAAACGCTATTGACGCCGCAGTTGCTGTTGGCTATGCCCAGGCAGTCGTCAATCCTTGCTGCGGCAACATTGGTGGGGGTGGATTTATGACTATCCATCTCTCCAATGGCAAAGATACTTTCATTAATTTCCGTGAAACCGCACCCGCCGCAGCCAGCGCTAATATGTATCTGGATAAAGACGGCAATGTTATCAAAAATGCCAGCCTGTATGGTTACAAATCGGTTGCTGTACCGGGCACAGTCATGGGATTTGAAGAAGCCTTGAAAAAATATGGCACTTTGACCCGTGAGCAAGTGATGGCTCCTGCTATTAAACTCGCTCGTGAAGGCTATATCCTGACCCGAGGCGATACCGATATTCTGGACACGACTGTTAAACGTTTTGCTCAAGATCCAGAAGCAACCCGTATTTTCCTGCGTAAAGATGGTACACCATTCGAACCCGGAGACAGACTCATTCAAACCGATTTAGCCAATACACTGGAAATGATTGCCAAAAAAGGGCCGGATGCTTTTTATCACGGTAAGATCCCCCAACTTGTCGAAGCAGCATCAAAAAAATCAGGGGGAATTATCACCGCAGCCGATTTTGCTAACTTTCATATCACCGAAACAGCCCCTGTCACCTGTAGCTATCGCGGCTACAAATTCATCTCTTCTCCACCTCCCAGCTCTGGTGGCGTCACGTTATGCGAAATATTGAACATTGTGGAAGGTTATGATCTTAAATCCATGGGGTTTAATTCCGCTGATTATATCCACACATTGACAGAAGCCATGCGCCACGCCTACTTGGACAGAAATACCTATCTGGGCGATCCGGCATTTGTCAAAAATCCTCTTGATAGACTGTTAAGCAAAAGCTACGCAGAATCTATCCGAAAAGAGATTCAACCCAACAAAGCCACTCCATCAGTAAATGTCCAGCCTGGCATTAGCCCTCATGAAAAACCAGAAACAACGCATTATTCCGTCGTGGATAAAGAAGGAAATGCAGTATCAACCACTTACACAATTAATGGACGCTTTGGCGCTGTCGTGATTGCACCAGGAACCGGATTTTTCCTGAACGATGAAATGGACGATTTCACAACTAAAGTGGGTGAAAAAAACCTATACGGACTAGTACAAGGAGCAACTAACTCCATTGCGCCTGGTAAGCGCCCACTATCATCAATGAGCCCAACCCTCGTGACCAAAGATAATAAAATATTTCTGGTTCTGGGTTCTCCGGGAGGTTCTCGCATTATCTCCATCACGCTACAGAGCGCCCTGAATATCATCGACTTCAATATGCCACCACAAGAAGCGGTCAATAGCCCACGTATACACCATCAATGGCTACCCGATGAAGTCTATTATGAGCAACGTGGGCTGTCGAAAGACACCCTGACTTTACTGGAAAAAATGGGTTACAAAATGGTGGAGCAAACACCATGGGGAGCGACAGAGTTAATCATGATTGGATTGCCGGGCGCGGCTGGGGTTACTTCTGTAAATTCTTCCGGCAATGATTCAGCGGTATCAGGCATTGTCCGTGAAGGCTATATCTATGGTTCCAATGATGTACGGCGACCTGCTGGTGCTGCTATTGGTTACTGATTCAGATTAGTTACTGATTCAGTCTGAGTAAATAAGGGTGGGCTACTAAAGCAGCCCGCCCTTATTATTAGTACCACCAATTCAGTCATGAAGTTAGTGAATAACCACCTATTTTTTCTTACTGTTCTTCATGCTGAGCTTCATACTTTGGGAGTTTTACTCCTCCTGCGATGCGATCATAAACAGCACACACAACGATAGTCAGCAAAGTAGGCAGTAACCATGCCAAACCCTGATCTGCCAATGGCAAATGCTTCGCCAATTCTGGCAGTAAGTGAGACAGATATTCAGAAGATTTTACTGCATCCAAAATCCCAAACAGCAGGCTGATAGCCATTGCGGGAGCCAGAATACGCGAGAAGTTATTCCACCAGTTCATTGTAAAGCTCAGTAATACCAGCACGATACATGGTGGGTAAATTGCCGTCAGCACTGGAATAGAGAACTTAATCAAGTGGCTCAGACCCAGATTAGACACCAGCATGGAGAAAGTGCCCAGAATCAGCACTAGCGCACGATAAGACAACGGTAAATAACGGCTGAAAAACTCAGAACAAGCACAAGTCAGACCTACCGCGGTAACCATACAGGCCACGAAAATCAGTACCGCCAGGAAGAAACTGCCGTAGTTACCAAAAACATTTTGGACATAAGCATGCAGGATCACCGCGCCATTTTCAGCATTCGGTACCAGTGTGCCACTGCTTTCCCCAAGCTTGAACAAAGAGAGATACACAAGTGCCAGACCAAGACCGGCAATCAGGCCAGCCCACATGGCATAGCGAGTCAGCAAAGAAGACGCTTCAACCCCTCGGGAACGAGCAGCATTGACAATAACAATGCCGAACACCATCGCGGCCAATGTATCCATCGTCAGATAACCATTTACAAAACCATTTGAGAACGGAATTTCCGTATAGGTTCCAACGGCTGGAATAGAGCCACCAGCAGGCCACAGCACAGCAGCGATACCCAGGATTGCCAGCGCCAGAATTTTGATTGGAGCCAGTATATGCCCGATGCTATCCAGTAGTTTACCCGGATACAGTGAAATCAGGATCACCAATGCAAAATAAACGACACTGTAGATGAACAAAGGAAGTTCACCAGTTCCGGTAATTGGTGCGATACCCACTTCAAAAGAAACTGTTGCAGTTCTGGGCGTTGCGAATAGAGGGCCTACAGCCAAATAGCAAACAGTTGCCAGAACCAAACCCGCAGTTTTACCAATAGGTGAACTAAGTGCTTCAATGCCACCACCTACTTTTGCCAAAGCAATTATGGTAATAACAGGCAAGCCAACAGCGGTTAGCAAAAAGCCAGCGGCTGCGATCCAAACATGTTCTCCAGCCTGCAAGCCAACCATAGGCGGAAAAATGATATTTCCCGCACCAACGAACAAGGCAAAAGTCATAAAACCTAATGCCCAAATATCCTTAGATGATAAACGGTATGCCATAATGATTGTTAATGTATTGTTGCCAAAAGAATTGCATGTACGATATTAAGTATCGCAAACACTTGAATTTTCACTGGCGAAACTGAATTCTGTTTTAACAATCAGTGAGCAACATAATATTCACTGATAAACGTGAAATATAAAATGATAGTAGTAATTACAGCCAGAATCGCCAACAACTGCCCACAAGTAAAACTTTTATAGCGTCAAAAGGCAAGCGGCAATCCAAAAACCAGAACAATATCCTAAACTAAATTTTAAAATCAGTGATTATTGTTATCTATCATTGAATACACACTATATGATTTGTACTTTCTTCATTCACATTGATTAATAAATAATTTTCCCCGGATTGTTACCATTAAATCCTATTAAACTTAGCTAGTTTTTATTCAAACTCTTTTTAGTTGAAACAATAAGTCGAGATGCTAATAGAAAGCTAAAAATAGATCCCTTTCCTAATGCACTAGAAATATCGAGATTGGTATTGTAGTGGTGCAGTGCATGTTTCACTATCGCCAGTCCTAGCCCGCTACCTCCGGTTTGTCGAGAACGGGCACGATCAACACGATAAAAACGTTCGGTAAGACGTGGCAAATGTTCTGCGCTAATTCCTCCGCCATTATCTTCCACTTTAAACAGCGCCCCCTGAGCCACCCTCTGCCAACTAACCTCAATTCGCGTTCCCTCAGGAGTATGTCTAATGGAGTTATAGACCAGATTAGACATCGCACTGCGCAGTTGTTCCTCATTACCAAAAACTTTCAGTTTTTCATCAACATTAAATATGATGTCATACTGGTTATTACCCAAGGCGAGGGTTTCCTGCTGCAATAGATTCAACATAACGGGAACATCAACCACTTTATTCATGTCCACTTGCGGCCCGACTTCAATTTTAGAGAGATGCAATAGTTGCGTAACCAGACTATCCATTCTCCGTATCTGTTCCTGCATCGTACTGACCGCTTTCTGGTTTACCTGACTACCAAGTACCTGATCCTGCATCATTTCCAAATAACCTTGCAGTACAGTGAGCGGTGTTCTGAGTTCATGGCTGACATTGGCGAAAAAATCCCGTCTGGAATTTTCCAGCAATCTTTTTTGGGTAATATCACGCACCACCATCAATAACTGCCTTTCTGAATAGGGCATGACCCGGAATTCCATCATATTACCGTTGTTCAATTCGATGGTTAAAGGACGGGAGAAGTCATTTGCTGTGATATAGCGACTAAAATCGGGGTAGCGAAGTAAATTGAAAATATGTTGACCGTTATCCTCTGGCCAGCGAAAACCAAGTAAATGCTGTGCCAGACGATTACACCAGAAAATGTTGCCCTCTGTGGTCATCATCACAATGGCATCCGGTAGTGACTCAGCGCCACTACGAAACCGTTTGATCAATAATGCGAGTTCACGACGCCGTTTACGGTTACGCTGCTGCATCTGATAAATGCCGTAAAAGATAGGTTCCCATCCGCCGCGTCCCGCAGGAGGTAACATACTGCGATCTAACCATAACCAATGGGATAATTTCAGCAAATTATAGCTATGCCACACCAGTGCCAAAAATAGCGCGATAACCAATAACCAAGCCAAATGACCAACAAAAAGAGACAAAATGACAGCGGGCAAACAGAAAAACACGAAGCCCAATACCAACTTTTTCCATGATAAACGCTCAAGCACGCTATTTTCTCCGGTACGAAAACGGTATTACCCGAAACCATTCCCCAAACTTCTGCCACTCAATACTATTACCCATCAAAACCACTATTACCCATCAACACCACTATTACCCATCAACACCACTATTACCCATCAACTACCAATCACACCAATACCAATCAACACCAACGGGGTTCATAACCATCAATAACGGGTAGAAAAGCGATATCCTGTGCCACGAACGGTTTGCACCATTTTATCGTGTTTGCCGATTTCCAACGCTTTACGCAATCGCCGGATATGTACATCAACGGTGCGATCTTCCACATAAACATTCGTTCCCCACACATAATTGAGTAACTGCTCCCGGCTATAAACACGCTCTGGATGAGTCATAAAAAAGTGGAGAAGTTTGAATTCGGTTGGCCCCATCTCCAAATCCTGTCCCTGACTGGAAACTCGGTGAGATACCGGATCCAGTATCAAGCCATTCATATCAATGACATCTTCTGCTTCTATGGGCGAGATACGCCGCAGAACTGCCTTGACACGGGCAATCAACTCCTTGGGTGAGAAAGGTTTAGTGATATAGTCATCAGCTCCGACATCAAGGCCACGCACCCGATCTTCTTCTTCTGAGCGAGCCGTTACCATAATGACTGGAATCGCCTTAGTATTATTATCCCGTTTGATTTGCTTGATAATCTGTACGCCTGAACCTCCGGGAAGCATCCAATCCAGTAACACTAAATCAGGATAAGGCTCTGACAGACGCCTTATTGCCGTATCATAATCTCCAGCTTCAACGGACTGATAACCGTTTTGCTCAAGTACAAAACAAACCATTTCACGAATCGGTACTTCATCTTCAACTACCAAAATGCGTTTAGCCATGGTTAATCCTGTCAATATCATTGAAGTCAGCAACATTAACTTTAGGTCATTATGAGTCAATTTTATGACAATTTTATGAAAACTCTTATCTCTCAATCATCAAGCTGTAATCTGGCTCGCAGGAAATATATACCTCATCTGTCATATTTCATTCTTGATGCGAAACTACTCGATAATTCAATAAAAGGGACTGAATTACGCAGGACATCTTTCACATACTCATTATAATTAGCGCTTGTAACAGGTAAGAGAAACTCACAGGCAACGGCGGGAAGACATGCGAATCATTCATACATCGGACTGGCATCTTGGACAATATTTCTTTACCAAAAGCCGCGCAGCAGAGCACAAGCACTTTTTGCAGTGGCTTATTGAAAAAATCATTCAATATCAGGTTGATGCATTGATTATTGCCGGAGATGTTTTTGATACAGGCTCCCCTCCCAGTTATGCACGTGAGCTTTACAACAAATTCATTGTGGCGCTACAGCCCACAGGCTGCCAACTTGTCATTCTTGGGGGAAACCATGATTCTGTCGCCACACTCAATGAGTCAAAAGCCCTGCTTTCTTACCTGAATACAACCGTGATTGCCAATGCGGAAACCAAAGAACCAGAGAAACAAATAAAAGTGCTGAATAATAAAGATGGTAATGCAGGAGCGATTCTCTGTGCTATTCCTTATCTTCGCCCGCGGGACGTCATGATCAGCCAGGCGGGACAATCTGGCACCCAAAAACAACAAGCATTACAAAATGCCATTACGGAACACTATCACCAGCTTTATCACCGCGCCTGTGCATTACGGGAACAACTCGGCCAACCATTACCAATTATTGCCACCGGACACCTCACTACCGTCGGTGCTTCCACCACAGATTCCGTCCGCGATATTTACATTGGCACATTGGATGCGTTCCCTGCCCAAGAATTTCCACCTGCTGACTATATTGCACTGGGGCATATTCATCGTCCACAAGTTATCGGAAAATCTGAGCACGTCCGCTACAGCGGTTCACCTATTCCACTGAGTTTTGATGAAGTTGGTCAGGAAAAAAGCGTCTGTTTAGTTGACTTTAAGGCTGATAAGCTTGATAGCATCACGCTTCTACCCGTTCCAGACTATCAACCAATGCAGTTGATTCGTGGCAATTTGCAACAGATAGAGGAACAATTACAGATTTTCAGGGAGTATCAAGGCGAACGCCCGGTCTGGCTGGATATTGAAGTCGCGACTCAAGATTACCTGCCCGATATCCAGAAACGCATCCAAACCCTGAGTGAAGGTCTGCCCGTTGAGATAATTCTGCTGCGCCGCAGCAAAAATACCCGCCAGTTGTCACTATCTAAACAAAATAAGGAAACCCTCACCGAACTGAGTGTCAATGAGGTGTTCGAACGACGTTTAGCGCTGGAAGAATTAGAAGATATTGCGAAAAAGCAACGCCTGATTACCTTATTTAAGCAAACGCTGGATGATATTTCTCAGCAATCACATGAAGAGCCTCTCCCATGAAAATTCTTAGCTTACGGCTGAAAAATATCAATTCCCTGCAAGGTGAATGGAAGATTGACTTTACGGCAGAGCCTTTTGCCAGCAATGGATTATTTGCCATTACCGGCTCAACGGGTGCAGGTAAAACGTCTTTGCTGGATGCGATTTGCCTCGCTTTATATCATGAAACCCCAAGGCTTAAGACCATTTCCAGTTCACAAAACGAGCTAATGACCCGCCATACTGCTGAATGCCTCGCGGAAGTTGAATTCGAAGCCAAAGGCGTCGCTTATCGGGCATTTTGGAGCCAACGCCGCGCTCGTAACCAAGCAGATGGCAAACTCCAACAGCCAAAAGGAGAACTGGCCCTCAAAAAAGACGGGAAAATTCTGGCTGATAAAATTCCAGAGAAAAAAGAAAAAATTGCTGAAATAACCGGGTTAGATTTTGGTCGTTTTACCAAATCCATGCTCTTATCACAGGGTGATTTTGCTGCATTCTTAAATGCGCAGGATAAAGATCGGGCTGACTTACTGGAAGAGCTAACAGGCACTGAAATTTACGGTATTCTGTCTCAGGATATTTATCGACGCCATAAAGATGCACAGTCTGAGCTGGATATTCAGAATACCAAAGCCTCCTCTATTGAATTACTCACACCAGAGCAGCAACAAGCGTACCAAAACCAGCAACAACAGCTTACTGCAGAAGAAACCGAACTCAGTCAGCAAATTAAGGCATTACAAAAAGCCGAACAGTGGCTTGTCAGAAAAGATGAACTACAGCAATCTCTGGCAAAGAATACATCACTTCTGCAACAAACCGAGCAAACCATTCAAGAAGCACAACCCCAGTTACAAAAACTGGCTACCAGCGAACCGGCTGAGAAAATCCGTCCATTATGGGATGCACAACACCGTGCTTTTCATGAAAAACAGCGGCTTACTGAACAACGCATAAAAATAGAAAATGAACGCCAACAACAATTAGCGCTGCTGCAACCTGCTGAACAACAGCTTACACAGTTAGAGAAAAACCGGGAAGAGCACCAACAACATCAAAATCAGCAGGAAAAGCTCATCTCAGAACAAATTATGCCGCTCGATCATAAAATTGATATTCAATCAAAAGATCTGCTGGCACTGGAGAAAGAAATAACGGTACAAGATCGCGAATACTCTGATATTCAATTCCAATACCAAACCACTCAGAACCAGACAGAAATACTGAATAAAGAGCAAAAAGAGCTGGAATCTTATTACGAACAACATCCCCATTATCTTAATTTAGACAGCAAACTGCCTGAATGGAAACAGCTAATCACCCGCCAACAAGAGCGGCAAACGAAAATAAACCAACTTACACAAAACACGCAACAAATTGCCGCCGAAATCACTCACACAACTGGGCATCTTAATTCGCTGAATGCAGAATTAGCGGGACAAAAAAAACAGAGCCAGACATTACACAGTCATCTTGCCAACGCTGAAAATCAGCTCACTGCTTTACAGAAAGCACATCCTTTAGCGCAGTTACAGAAATCTTTATCAAATTATCAAAAACAACTGACTTCACAGAATCAATTGGAGATCTTACTGCCCCAGATCCAGCAACAACAAACTGCGATCACTGCCGATCAAACCCAACTGGCACAACTTCAGGGATCGCTAACACTCTTACCGGATCAAATCGCAACCCTCAATCAACAATTAGCAGAAAAACAGCAGCACTATGACGATCTTGATAATCGCATTCGCCTAGAACAACGGATCGTCAGTCTGGAAAAAGAACGTTCACAATTAAAAGAAGGTGAATCCTGCCCGCTTTGTGGTTCAACTCACCACCCTTTAATCAATGAATACCGAAATATTGCCCTGCCACAATCAGAAGAACGATTAAAAACCCTGCGCCAACAGATTGAACAATTGCAAGAAAACCGCACTGCCCTACAACAAAAGCAACAAATTCAACAGCAACATTGCGAAAAATTGCAGGACAATATTGCACAACTCAACGTCAAACTGGCCGCATTGGTAAAACAATGGCAATACCATTGCCAACAATTACAGGCAACAGATTTACCGATAGATACAGAGTCGGTTAATGATTTTATCAGCCAGAGACAATCTGCTTATTACCAACATCAAACTCAGCAGGAAGCACTTTTACAGGCAGAAAAAAACCATCAGGCAGCCGAAAAAGCCCTCGCAGCCAATCGTGAGCAGTACCAAAAATGTGAAAAAAATATTGAGCTGGAAAAATTCAAACAGGATTCAGCCCAAAAACAATTAGACGAAAAAACGACTGAAATTCGACAGATAGAAACAGATTACGCAGCAACAGAGAAACAGTTAAAGACTGAATTACAATCGACACCTTTTACCTTGCCTTCACATCAAGAAGCAGAGAGTTGGCTACAACAACGCCAACAAGAATTAAAAAATTACCATGAATCTCGTGAAAGATGGCAACAACTACAGAAAGAACAAGCTGCCTTACAGAGCAAACTGAGTGAATTAGAAAAACAAAAAAATAAGCTAACCGCGCATCTTCATGCTTTAAATCAACAGCAGCAACAACAAAAGCAATTACTGGAACAAACGCGTCAGGAACGCCATCATTTATTTGGCGAACAATCTGTTGCTGTCGTTCGTCAGGTCTTACAACAAAAAGCCTATGAACTGGAAGCGGCTTATAAACAGGCCACTACCCATTTGCAAGAATTGCAAAACAAAATGAATCAATTAACCGGTGCAGCCAGTGAAATTGAAAGAAACTGCATCACCACTGAAGCAGCCTGCAAACTTGCTGCCAGCCACTTCCAAACCGGATTGGAGCAGCAAGGTTTTCCCGATCAAGCCTCTTTTGAACACGCCTTATTAGAACCAGAACAGCGGGAAAAATTACAACAATTACAAGAAAAACTGGAACAACAACAATTACAAACCAAAACACGGCATCACGAATCAGAAGTAGCACTACAGCGACATGCAGAAACACAACCGCAATTGCTTGAGCAATATGAAGCCCGGCAATTATCGGCCATGTTGACCGACACTACAGATAAGTTGAAACACAACAACCAACAACAAGGTGAAGTCAGGACTCTGCTAAATAGCGATGCAGCTCGCCGCCAGCAACAACAGGCATTACTGGCTCAAATCGCATCCTTACAACAAAACTATGATGACTGGAGCTATCTCAACAATCTCATTGGTTCCGCAGATGGTGCCAAATTCCGCCGTTTTGCTCAGGGATTAACATTGGATCATCTTGTCTATCTGGCGAATATCCGGCTGGAAAAACTGCATGGTCGTTACTACTTACAACGCAAAAATGATGGCGGATTGGAATTACAGGTTGTTGATACCTGGCAAGCGGATGCTATTCGGGATACCAAGACCCTCTCCGGTGGAGAAAGTTTCCTTGTCAGCTTGGCCCTTGCGCTGGCCTTGTCTGATCTGGTGAGTAACAAAACACAGATAGAATCCCTGTTCCTTGATGAAGGTTTTGGTACGCTTGACCCTGAAACCCTCGATATCGCACTGGATGCGCTGGATCACCTTAATGCGTCGGGAAAAACCATCGGGGTAATCAGCCACGTAGAAGCATTAAAAGAACGAATTCCTGTTCAGATCAAAGTGGAAAAAAAGAATGGCTTAGGTTTCAGTCAATTAGCGCCAGAATTTCGGGTTTAAACACACTGATTAAACATCATATGGTGTATTAACAAACAACTCAAATAATCCAGTTAATGAATAACGATTACCCTGAAAAAGCACACAAATAAAAATGGAATAAAATTATGTTATACCCAATGGATTTCAAGATGCGTCGCGGCGGCAAGGGAATGAATCCCCGGGAGCATAGGTAACTATGTGACCGGGGTGAATGAGCGCAGCCAACAAAGAGGCGACTTGAAAGACGAAGAGTATATACCCAGCATTTATCGAGGCACTGCAATAACTAAAAAGTGTAAAGTGAATTGAGCCTGCCAAAGCAGGCTCTTAATTTAATGTTGAATGACATAAAAATCTTTCGTTGCAATAAATCCCATAAGATTAGAGTAATATCCACCGATATAAGGCTTCACTAATACTGCTGTAACATAATAATAGACAGGAATGATAGGCGTATCTTCTGTTAGAAGGTCAAGCGCCTGTTGAAAATCTTCTTGCTTATTCGTTTCTCCGGCCTTATGTACCAAAGCATCAAAATTATTATTTGAATAAAATGAAGTATTATTCGTCTGATTTGTTGTAAATATATTTAGAAAAGTCATCGGGCTATCATAATCGCCAACCCATCCATACCTGACAACATCAAACTTCCCTTGATGTTCGTTATCCAACAAAACTTTCCACTCCTGAGCTTGTATATTAACAATAACACCAAGATTCTTTTTCCACATCGAAGTTGCGGCAATAGCGATTTTCCTATGTAATTCTGATGAGTTATAAACCAAATTAAATCTGAGAGGATTATCCTTATTAAACCCTGCTTCATTCAATAATTGTCGGGCTTTTTTAACACGTTGAGCTTGTGTCCATGATTGATAATCAGGTTGCTTGAATTTAAAGCCGCCGATTCCCGGTGGAAAAATGGTATAAGCAGGTATTTGGCCTTGAGCAACAATCTTATACGCAATAATATCTCTATCCAAAGCAAGACTTAATGCCTGTCGGACTTTAATATTATTAAATAGCGATTTTTTATTGTTGAATGCATAACAATATGTACTCAGTATTGGTGAAACATGAACCTGTGAACTCATATTTTTCTTTAATGATGAAAAATATGCCAGTGGAATTGTAGATGTAATATCTATTTCTCCGGCCAGATAACGATTTAAATCTGAAACATCTGATGAAAGCGGGAGATAAGTGACTTTATTAATTACCGTATTTTTGTTATCCCAGTAATTAGGATTTCTCACCCCAACAATTCTTTCATTTACTTTCCACTCTGCTAATTTAAACGCCCCACTGGAAACGAAAAATTCTGGTTGAGTCCACTGTTCACCATATTTTTCAACTACTTTTTCACTAATTGGAACTGTGATAGGGAAAGCCAATATCTGTAAAAAATACCCAACAGGTTTCTCTAACGTTACCTCCAGGGTCGAACTATCCAGCGCTTTGACACCCAGCTCTTCCGGTTTTTTCTTGCCTGCCAAAATTTCTCTGGCATTCACAACAGAAGCATCAGCGAAATAGCTACCATAAGGAGAGAGTGTTTTAGGATCGGTTAAACGCCGCCAACTAAACACCACATCATGAGCTGTAATTGGTGTTCCATCAGACCATTTGATTCCTTTCCGTAAGTGGAAAATCCACGTTTTATTATCTTTCGTTTCCCAGCTTTCAGCTAGATCGGGTTTAATCTTACCTTCTTTATCTGTGCGTACTAATGTATCAAAAAAGTCATTGATAATATTTAGTGCTATATTACCTTCAACCTTATCAACATCCAATGAAGCTGGCTCTGAACCGTTATTGCGAACAATTTCTTGTTTTTCCGCTAGTTGAGTGTCAGGTGGAATAACTGCGGCATAGGATAATGCAATACCGCTTAATATAATGCCGATAGCATAAGAAAGTGTTTTAATAATTTCTTTTCTGATTTGACTTAACATATTATAATTCTCTATAGCTGTGTGAGAATTATTTATTATTTAAATTCCATTGTTATGTACATTCTCACTTATGCCCTAAGATCTATTAATCCATTAATAGTTTGCATCGTGAAATAAAAATCAATCATAGCCTATCTCAGTAGGTGTTAACTGCTGCATGCAGTTTGAATACGGCCGTGCGCATAAATCAGGTCGTACATATAGTATAATATATGGAAATTAGTAAGTGAAGATGTTGATCACAGCCCAGATTGAAAATGGAAAATAACATAAACTAATGGATAAGTGATTAAAAGTTGATTAGATCTTGATACATAAATTTATATTAATTTAACTCTACTTATTACCCTGCCATTTGAATGACATACCACCAAGAAAATCAATAAGATTAGAAAACATTAAATCATTTATACATTTTACCTAATATTTACAATAAAGTAAAAAAACCACCTGTATAAAGATGGTTTTACATTCCCCTGAAAATGTAACTTATTGAAACAGCCTATAAATCAATGTTGAATAATATAAAGATCTTTTGTGGAAACATAACCTGTCGGACTCACATAAAATCCACCAACATAGGATTTCACCATTCTAGAGTTAACATAATAATAAATAGGAATTACTGGTGAATCTTTGGTGATAATATCCAACCCCTGTTGATAATAAGATTTATTATTTGTTTCACCTGCCTTTTTAATTAAAACATCATAATCACGACTTTCGTATAAAGAGGTATTTTTAACCTGCCATGACATAAACATATTTAAAAATGACATTGGGCTATAATAATCAGCAATCCATGCCCTTCTAATAATTTCAAATTTACCCTGATGCATATTATCCAGCATCACCTTCCATTCCTGGTTTTGTATATTAACATCAACTCCCAAATTTTTCTTCCACATTGAGCTGACCGCGATGGCAAGTTTTTTGTGTGCTTCATTGGTATTATAAAGCAGATTAAATTTAAGAGGATTACCTTGACCAAATCCAGCTTCATTTAATAACTCTTTGGCTTTTTCAATACGCTGTTTTTGAGTCCAAGATGCATAATCAGGATTTTTAAACTCGAATTCTTTGAAATTTGGAGGAACTATTGTATAGGCCGGCTTCTGCCCTTGCCCCAGTATCTTATAGGCAATAATATCTCTATCTACTGCTAAGTTTAATGCCTGCCTGACTTTAATATTATCAAAAGGAGGTTTTTTATTATTAAATTCGTAAAAATAGACACCAATCTTAGGTGATATATTAACTTGATCATTCATTGTTTTTTTTAATGATTCAAAAGATTCCAATGGAATTGTTTTCGTAAAATGAATTTCCCCAGATAGATAACGATTTAATGCGGCTTTTTCTGAACCTGTTGCCAGATAGGTGACTTTATTAATTACTGTATTTTTATCATCCCAGTAGTTAGGATTTCTGACAGCAATAATTTTTTCATTCACCATCCATTCAGACAGTTTAAATGGCCCGCTACCCACAAAATTTTCTGGCCTTGTCCATTTATCTCCGTATTTTTTAACAATTTGTTCACTAAGTGGAACCATTACAGGGTGAGTCAATATCTGTAAGAAGTCTCCCACCGGTTTATCCAGGTGAACTTCTAAGGTCATATCATCTAGCGCTTTTACACCAAGCTCTTCACTTTTCTTCTTACCCCTAAGTACATCGTCCGCATTTATAATCCCTGCATTTCCAAGATAACTGCCATAAGGTGAAACGATATCGGGATTAACTAAGCGCCGCCAACTAAAGACGACATCATGAGCAGTAATCGGTGTACCGTCTGACCATTTAATACCCGTCCTTAAATGAAAAATCCAAGTTTTATTATCATTAGTTTCCCACCGTTCTGCTAATCTCGGTTCGATATTGCCTTTTCTATCGGTATAAACCAACCCATCAAAAAAATCATGAATAACATCGAATTCAGAATCACTTGAAACTTTGTGTGTATCCAACGACGCCGGTTCAGTACTGTTATCTCGCACAATTTCCTGTTTATCAGCTAATTTTATTCCTTCAGGAACAACAGCAGAATAAGATAATGCAATATTTCCAAACATAGCTGCAATAGCATAAGTAAGTAATTTTATTTTTTTATTTCTGATTGTTTTTGACATGCTTTATTTCTCCATAATTGTATTTACTCTTAATTATCAAACTCATGATTTAATTAACTTATCCATCGCTATAATCAGAGCCTGTTAATACAGACCCTGATTTAATATTAATGCTTAATAATATAGAGATCTCTTGTCGAAATATAATCCATTGGGCTAACATAGAAGCCGCCGACATACGGTTTTATCATACGGTTAGTAACATAATAATAAATAGGAATTACAGGCATATCATTGTTGAAAATATCCATTGCTTTTTGATAATAAGCAGTATCGTTGGTTTCACCTGCTTTAATGACTAACTGGTCGAAATCACTATTTTCATATAATGGTATGTTATGGCTGCTTCCTGTCAGAAAAATTCCTAAGAAAGACATTGGGCTATTGTAGTCTGCCGTCCATTCGTATCTGACGACATCAAACTTATTCTGGTGCATATTATCCAACATCACTTTCCATTCCTGATTTTGTAAGTTGGCTTGAACCCCCAGGTTCTTCTTCCACATTGCCGTCACAGCAATGGCAAGTTTTTTATGGGATTCTCTTGTGTTATAAAGCAAATTAAATTTGAGCGGATTTTTCTCGTTAAAACCGGCTTCGTTCAAGAGCTCTTTGGCTTTTTTAATTCGCTGTTCCTGTGTCCAGGAAGCATATTCTGGTGGGGTTAATGTGATACCGCCAATATTGGGAGGAAGAATATCGTAAGCGGGAAGCTGCCCCATTCCGAATATTTTTCCAGCAATCACATCCCTATCTATGGCTAAACTTAATGCCTTCCTGACCCTGACATCATTAAATGGTGGTTTTTTAGTATTGAAGGCGTAATAGTAAGTGCTGAGCATCGGATCAATATGAACTTGATCGCCCAATGTTTTCTTTAATGATGCAAAGGAGTCCAGAGGAATGGTAAGAGTAATATCAATTTCACCCGCAAGGTAACGGTTTAAATCTGATTTTTCTGATGTAAGGGCAAGATAAGTAACTTTATTAATGACCGTGTTTTTATCATCCCAATAATTAGGGTTCCTGACACCGATAACATTTTCATTCACTTTCCATTCAGCGAGTTTGAATGCACCACTCCCCACAAAAGTATCTGGATGAGTCCATTTATCGCCATGTTTTTTAACTACTCTTTCACTAATCGGAACTAAAATCGGATGAGTCAGCATCTGCAAGAAATACGCCACGGGTTTATCGAGTTTTACTTCCAATGTGAGATCATCTAGTGCCTTAACACCAAGCTCTTCTGCTTTTTTCTTGCCTGACAATATATCGTCAGCATTAATAACATGAGCAGTTCCGAGGTAGCTGCCATAAGGAGAGCCCATTGTTGGATCAAGTAAACGCCGCCAGCTAAATACCACATCATGGGCGGTAATCGGTGAGCCGTCAGACCATTTCGCCCCTTTTCTTAAGTGGAAAAGCCATGTTTGGTTATCCTGCGTTTCCCAGCTTTCAGCCAGTCTGGGTTCTATCTTGCCTTTTCTATCGGTGTAGACCAAGCCATCAAAAAAATCATGAATAATGTTCAGTTCAACATTACTTTCTACTTTATGGACATCCAGAGAAGCAGGGAAAGATCCATTGTTACGTACAATTTCTTGTTTTTCAGCCAATTGTGTCCCCGGTGGAACGACTGCGGCATGAGCGGGTGCAATGTTTGTTAAGAGTATTCCCATTGAGCAGGTCAGGATTTGGGTGAGCCTATTTTTAATCAGGCCCGCCATGATTTTTTTCATGTTTTGAATCTCCATTAATTACTGTTTTTATTATTACATTACGCTACCATATTTATTTAAATCATGATTCTAATTAAGTTCATCAAGTAATAATAGCCTATTTCCACAGGCTATTATTAAAAAAATCTAGTGCTTAATGATATATAAATCTTTTGTTGGAAAATTTCCTAGCATATTAATATTAACACCGCCGACATAAGGCTTAATTAATTTAACACTGACATAATAGTAAACCGGAATAGCAGGCATCTCCTTATTGAGAATATCAATGGCCTGTTGGTAATCGGCAGGATCGTTAGTTTCATCTGCTTTTAAGACCCATTTATCAAATTCCTTATTTTGATATCTCATATGATTATTGGTATTTCCTGATGTGAAAATATCGAAGAAGGTGGTTGGGCTATTATAATCAGCATTCCATCCGTATCTCGTCACTTCAAAGTTACCCTGAGCCATACTATCACTCTGTGTTTTAGTTTCCTGATTTTGTAAAATCACTTCGACACCAAGATTCTTTTTCCACAATGAACTGGCAGCAATAGCAATTTTTTTATGGGCATCGGAAGTGTTATATATAACTTTTCAAAATGGTAGGAGTGTCAAAGAAACTCAGTCCAAATTTTGCGAGTTTTGATTTTCCAGAAACAAAAAGGCAAAAAAGAGGACTGAGTTATGCTT
>NZ_JBBMXH010000033.1:0-40523 GCF_037996725.1 Xenorhabdus entomophaga | reverse complement strand
ATTGCGGTGCACCCAGCCAAAGAAATAAGCTTAAAAAAGCGAGTTGGTGTGATGATTATCGGGCAAGAGTTTTCTTTGGGTGAAAATTAATCAGAGTATGCTCGCGCCCTGGGTTTTCCTCAACCTGGAGGTTCTGGAAACTTTAAAGCGCATAAGGATAACGTTATAGAGGGAGCAATTGCAGATGGATTAATTAAAATAAAAGACTATAACAGAGAATATATAGAAAAATCCCCAAGTTGCGTTGTTGCTCTTTATACGACTGATGATGATGTGAGTTATTTTGATTATCATTGGTATAAATTTGTCCAAGCAGGTAGAGAAGATAAACCTTGGGACCGAATTTGGGCACATAAACCCGGTAATTCTAAGGTAAGAGAAACAGACAATAAAGGAAAAATTATATATGATCCTTGTTATTCTGACCGTGGAGTGTATAAGAATTTTTGCGGTTATTTTTTAGTTAACCGGGATGTGGTAATAAAATAATAATGTTGAATAAGTTTAATATATTAAATCGAATGCAATATTTATAATTAAGGAAGCTCTGGGTAAGCGGCAGTAATGATGACAGCTTTCTCAGTAAAAATACATTATTAACCACTCTGGAATATTATTCTGGAGTGGTTATCTATTTTATATTTTTTTATCATTTTTCCATGTTAGAGTATAACCATTGAAAATGATACAAGGAGTTATAAACAGATGTTGAAGATAGCCCTTGAAGCAGTAGCCGCAATAAGAAAAAAAACGCAGGATGCTTTTGACGGAGCAGGGAAATTTGATTATAAACCTGATCGTTCTGTTATTACCCAGACTGATTTGATGTTAGAAACAGAGCTTCGTGACATATTCACCAGACGCAGTCCGGGCGTACCTATTTTGGGAGAAGAGTTTGGTCTGGAAGGTGCAGAAAAATTTGAATCAGGTTGGGTAATTGATCCTATTGATGGTACAAGAGCGTTTTTATATGGTATTCCATTATTCAGTACATTGATTGCTTTTGTTGAACAAGGTGAGCCTGTAGTTGGTGTGATGAGCTTCCCGGCAATTTCAACAGTAGTTTATGCTGCAAAAGGTGAAGGTTGTTGGATGAGCGTTGAAGGCAAGCCACTGCGTCAACTCAAAATTGCAGAGAACTCACCGGAAAGGGTGGAACAGGCGGTAATGTCTGCCTCAGGAATACACAGCACAAGCTATAATCTTGCCGATGGCACAATCGCTTATAATTTGGATTCATTGGTAAAAGCAGCGCGTGATTTTACTTTTGTCAATGATTGTTACCAACATGCAATGGTCGCCGCCGGGCGTCTGCATTGTGCCATTGATACTTTGATGAAACCGTGGGATAGCGCTGCTATCTTACCTTGTATTAAAGAGGCAGGCGGGGATTTTTGTTCGCTGGACGGCCGTCGGGAAAAAGTAATGTTTGGTGGTAGTTTGGTGTCGGCATGTACACCAAAATTGCTTGATAGCGTAGTAGAGAGAATGAATTCTTTTATTATGGATTAAATGTTTTAATAGCCTATTCTATTAGGCTATTTTATTTCATTCTCTAATATAAATAACCGGCGGATTTGACTAATAAGTGAAATGAACATGTATGATTTTATTTTACATCCGAAAATGGATATAAAGATAATCCCCCGAAATCCGGGGGATTATCTTATTAAAACTGACAAACAAGTGCAGTATCAAGGCAGTTCTGTTGAAAATTATCCCAAAAACCCGGAGGGTAATTATCAATATCGCTTTGCAACAGCATGGGTTTGTGCCATTCAAAGTGTTTGAGGCCTGCTTTCTTAATCGCTTCTTGGTATTGTTCACGGCTCCATCGATGCATTGTAAAAGGAGTGGGAGGTGTAGTCAGAAATTCAGCTTTTACGAGGGTTGTGTCTTTCACTGGTTCTTCACTAAGCACTTTTATACAGTAATTTTCATAATTCCCTTTCTCTAACCGATAATCAGGTTCAAATGTATAAGCAACTAATTTACCGGAAGGATTAAGTTGGTCGGCAATGACACGAAACATGGATTCAAGGGCTTCGAGGGATTCTGCATGGCAGAATAACCAGGCAGCATTGATGATGTCAAATTTGCCAAATGATTCCATTTTGCTGACATCTCTTAAATGAAATTCGATATCGTCACCGTATTGTTGCGATTTACTTTTTGCAATTCCTATCATGGTTTTTGATATATCAATGCCAATAACTTTTGAAGCGCCTCGTTTTTTGTATTCCCGGCTAAATAGACCATAGCCACATGCTAAATCTAATACTGATTTTCCTTTTATATCTCCGGCCAGATTAAAGATGGTTCGGATTTCCACCTCTATATGGGGAGCTGCATCCGAAAAACTTTCGTAAAGATGTGCGATAGGGTCATATAAGGCGTTATCTTTCATATTGTTTACCCTTAATTAAAGTTAAGGTGTTTTACTTATCTATGGGTTATATTATTTAGTATTGATGTAATAAATACTGAATGGTTTTTCTTATTATATATTAGAGGCTCGGTGATGAGTTAGATATAATTATTTTTATATTGCTTCTTTCTTTTGGATAGGTGTGATAAATAAAGATGGACTTATTTTTAAAAGGAATTCATATGTTATATATGTTTTGTTTTTTATCAACTCACTGAATGTGAGTTGATAATACCATTATTTTGTTCCCAGAAAACGATGAATCGCTCTGAGCACTGCTTCAGGTTTTTCTGCATGCACCCAATGTCCACAACCTGCAACAACCCATGCTGTCGCTTGTGGATATTGGCTAATAATATCTTCCCGGTATTCTTCGGTAATGTAATCAGAATTTCCTCCACGAATAAATAATGCTGGCTGTGACCACACAGGAATACGTTCCCAACCGATAATTTTTTCGTACTCCTGTTGCAGGATAGGCAGGTTGAATTTCCATTCCCCTTGACGGAACGATTTCAGCAGAAACTGAATAACACCATCTTCCCGGATATCCTGACGCATAATGTCTGTCGCTGTTTGCCGGGTTTGTGCACCTGCAGCCGTGACTTTGTTCAGTGCCGCGAAAATACTGTCGTGGCGGCGGACGGGGTAAGCAACGGGAGCGATATCGATCACTACAATTTTCTCAATACGTTCTGGTGCAACTGCTGTCATGGTCATGGCGATTTTTCCACCCATGGAATGCCCGATAATCGTGGCCTTTGGCACATTCAGTTCATCAAGGAGTGCCAGAACATCTTGTGCCATATTGCGGTAATCCATGTTTTCCATTCGTGGTGAAATACCGTGATTACGCACATCAATTTGAATCACCGGATAATGTTGCTGTAAATCACGCCCCAATACGCCAAGGTTGCTTAAATCACCAAAAAGTCCATGAATCAAGACAATGGGTGTGGATGATTGCGGATTTTCCGGTGTGTGAAAATGATAATTTAATTGACTATTTGACTTCATGATTTGCCTGAATTTAATGTCATTTATACAATGTTTAATATTGAGATGTTTAATATCATGACACGCAAGCCGTGACAAACTCAATGGGGTGAAAGAGTTGTAACTGATTGATTTATTTTAAAGGAGAGTCGCTTTCTTAAAGATTAGTAATTTTAAAAAGAATCACTTTAAGTTATTGAAAGTTTAATTGTTTTGTTTTGAGGCATTATATCTTATAATCTCAGGATAATTTTTTCATTAAGAACAGTACTGGATAGAAATGAAAACGATAGAAGTTGATGAAGACCTTTACCGCTTTATTGCAAGCCAAACTCTGCATATCGGTGAAAGTGCATCTGATATTTTACGGCGCATATTGAAATTGGACGCCGGGCAGCCAGTACAAATTACACCGCCTGCCAACGATCCTATCTCTGTTGATAAAACTCCTGTTGCCCGTTCTCGTGATGCTGTTCGCGTTATTCGCGAATTACTGCTTTCCGATGAGTACGCTGAAAAGAAAAAATCCGTTGAGCGCTTTATGTTGATCCTGTCCACGCTGTATAGCTTGAACAGTGAAAGTTTTTCTAAAACAACGGAAGCAATGCACGGCCGTACCCGCACCTATTTTGCGGGTGATGAGCACACACTTTTGGCCAGCGGCAAGCAGACTAAGCCACGTCATATCCCCGGTACCCCTTTCTGGGTGATCACAAATACTAACACTGACCGTAAACGTAGCATGATCGAACATGTCATGCAGGATATGAAGTTTCCGGCAAATTTGATTGAAAAAGTGTGTGGCACTATTTAGTTTAGCCCTTTAGTTCAGCCCTGTTAGCTGCACTAAAGCACTTAACTTATTTATACTGCACTGGAAGGTAAGCCAGTGCAGCCTCCCAGGAGAAAGAACGTGGCAATTCACCCAAGAGCGGGACAACCCGCCCAGCAACATGATTTAATTAATGTTGCCCAGCTCACATCACAGTATTACACCTTACAACCCCATCCCGAAAATCCAGCACATAAAGTCAAGTTTGGTACTTCCGGTCATCGCGGCAGTTCTGGACGCAACAGTTTTAATGAAGCTCATATTCTGGCTATTTCTCAGGCGATTGCAGAAGTTCGTTCGCAGCAGGGAATTACAGGGCCATGCTATGTGGGTAAAGATACTCATGCGCTTTCAGAAGCGGCGTTTATTTCCGTATTGGAAGTGTTAACGGCAAATGGCGTGGATGTGATTGTGCAGGAGAATAACGGTTTTACCCCGACGCCTGCGATTTCCCATGCCATTTTATGTTACAACCGTCAGGGAAAAAATCTGGCTGACGGCATTGTGATCACGCCATCTCATAATCCGCCGGAAGACGGTGGGATTAAATATAATCCCACCAATGGTGGGCCAGCCGATAGCGATTTGACTGCCATCATTGAACGGCGAGCCAACGAATTACTGGCGAATGATCTTAACGGGATAAAACGGTTGCCTTATGAACAGGCATTGAAGAGTGAGTATCTTCATCCACAGGATTTGGTTGACCCTTATGTTATAGCGCTGGGTGAAGTTGTGGATATGGCCGCAATTCAGAAAGCCGGCCTGAAAATCGGTATTGATCCATTAGGCGGCTCTGGCATTGCTTACTGGCAGCGCATTGGAGAATACTACAATCTCGATCTGACGTTGGTTAATGACAAGATCGATCAGACATTCCGCTTTATGACACTGGATCATGACGGAGTGGTCCGCATGGATTGCTCATCTCGCTGGGCAATGGCAGGGTTGTTGGAGCTGCGTGGTAAGTTTGATCTGGCTTTTGCCAATGATCCTGATTATGACCGTCACGGGATCATCACACCGGCTGGTTTGATGAATCCTAACCATTATCTGGCGACGGCAGTAGATTATTTATTCCGCCATCGTCCACAATGGCCTGAAAATGTCGCCGTGGGTAAGACACTGGTTTCCAGCGCCATGATTGATCGTGTTGTCGCTGATTTGGGGCGTGAATTAGTCGAAGTTCCTGTCGGCTTTAAATGGTTTGTCGATGGCTTGCATAAAGGTGAACTGGGCTTTGGCGGAGAAGAAAGTGCGGGGGCTTCTTTCCTGCGTTTTGATGGTACACCGTGGTCAACGGATAAAGACGGCATCATTCTGTGTCTGCTGGCTGCTGAAATGACCGCAGTGACCGGAGAAAATCCACAGCAGCGTTATGACAAACTGGCGGCTCAATTCGGTACACCAAGCTATAGCCGTATTCAGGCCGCTGCTACCCATCAGCAAAAAGCGTTGTTATCCAAATTATCGCCGGAAATGGTTAAAGCCGATATGCTGGCTGGCGATCCGATCACTGCCCGCCTGACGACGGCATCGGGTAATGGTGCTTCCATTGGGGGGCTGAAAGTAATGAGCGATAACGGTTGGTTTGCTGCCCGTCCTTCTGGCACGGAAGAAGCCTACAAAATCTATTGTGAAAGTTTCCTTGGTGCGGAACATCGCGAAAGAATTGAGCAAGAAGCGCTGGAAATCGTCAATCAAGTATTTGCTGCGGGTTAAGCGATCTCTTTTTTTGACTCGAATAATGAAAGCCGTGGCGTTTGCTGCGGCTTTTTCATTTTTATGGGTGTTATTGATGGCGGCTATGGCGCTTTATCCCAAAGCAACCATCAAAGCACCTAGGGTAATCAAGGCAACGCCTGCGGCAGCAACCAGAGAAACCTTTTCACCGAATAGGATCACCGCCAAAATTACGGCAAATACCACACTTAGCTTATCGATCGGCGTCACTTGGGAAACGTTGCCATGTTTGATAGCCAGAAAATAGAATAACCACGAGAGAGCACCGGCAACTCCACTTAATAGAATGAACAGCAGCGCCTTACGATTGGTCAGAATTTCACTGATAAGATTTAACTTTCCTTGTACTACGACAACACCAACGAGAAACAATGCCATGATAACGGCGCGTACGGCAGTTGCTGTGTTGGCATCCAGATTTTGCAATCCGATTTTACCGAAAATAGCCACCAGTGCTGCTGTCAGCGCTGAGAGTAAGGCATAAATCAGCCATGTACTCATATTCAATTAGTCCTGTGTGGGTAAACAACAAATAAATAGTTCATCCTTTATTCTCCTCCCATCTTTATTGATAAAAGGATGAGGCGGGAATGTCTAATACAATATTTAATCATTATTTTCGTCTTTATTAAAAATAAAATGATCGATGTTATCTTCCCATATAAAAATATTTAACTATGAAATTGAATTGTTGGAGAAAGATTTATCTTATTTTATTCAGCGGGTTATTTATTTTATTGCTCGCAAATTGCACTCAATATAAAAATTATTTATTCAAAGTTCAGGAGGAGCCAGTGACACATAGTTTGAATCAGATATCAAGTGAACAAATCTACCTGCGTCGTGCAGGAGCCTCTGGTTCTGAATCCAAAATTTCTCAGGCTTCTGCACATTGGGTTGATAGGCAGACGCTATTATGGTCAGGTGGTGACGGCGGAGCCATTTTTCGTCTGTATTACAATAAAAACAAAAAAATAGAGGCCAATAAACAAGGTACTTTGACCGATCATTATTTAACTCTGAAACCGACAATCCTGAGTCAGGAGACAAAGAAAAAGTTCCCTCATTTGGCGAAGTGGGCGGCATTCCGTTTACCTGAGCATACAGATATTGATCAACTACTGGCTGGAGATTTGTTGGCCGTGGCGGCCAATGAGCAAGGTTTGCTGATATCGGCAACTCAAGTGCAAACTGCTGGTGTGCTGGATGACCGTTTTGCCGATGTTGCTGATAAACTGGAATATGGTGCGAAGATAAACGATGAAGGCGTGATTTTCAGGTTGTGGGCACCGACCGCACAAGAAGTTGGGTTGGTTATCTATGATAAAAATAAACACGTTATCGCTAAACATGCCATGCGGCGTGACGCAGAGAGTGGTTCTTGGTCATGGCAGGGAAATAAGTGTTTAATCGGGGCTTATTACCGCTATGCTTTGAAGGTATTTCATCCCTATTCTCGCAATATTGAACGTTATGAAGTGACCGATCCCTATTCTCACAGTCTATCCACCAATTCGGAATATAGTCAGGTTGTCAATCTGAGTGACGAATCTTTAAAACCTCAAAATTGGGATAACCTGTTAGCCCCGCATCCGCAAAATACCCCAACGGATATTGCGCGCATGGCTATCTATGAAGCCCATATCCGCGATCTTTCTGTTTCAGATAGGACAATACCAGAAGGTTGGCGTGGTAAGTATTTGGCACTGACTGACAATAACAGTGATATGTTCAAACACCTTAAGGCCCTAAGTCGGGCAGGAATGACGCATATAGAGCTGTTGCCTGTGTTTGATATCTCTTCTGTGAATGAATTTAGCCATCAGGTCGCCGATCTTGATCAGCCTTTTAGTCACCTGTGCCAAATCAACTCAGAGGTGAAAAATAGCCGTTTTGCTGCTTATTGCCATGATTCACTGACCAGCTCATTGACTGTGCGGGAGGTTTTGCAGCAATTGCAACGTAACGACAGTATTAATAATCCGCAAGTGCAGGAATTAAATACTCTGGTGGCAAAAACGGATTCTTATAACTGGGGTTATGATCCGTTTCATTACACAGTACCTGAAGGCTCTTATGCGACTAACCCTGAAGGTTCAGATCGTATAAAAGAATTCCGTACTATGGTACAGGCCATTAAACAGCAATTGGGCATGAATGTAATCATGGATGTTGTTTACAACCATACCGATGGCGCTGGCCCGACAGCCAGAACGTCGGTATTGGATAAGATTGTGCCCTGGTATTACCACCGGTTGGATGAAATAACCGGCCACATTGAAAATAATACGTGTTGTTACGATACGGCACCGGAACGTCGTATGTTTGCCAAGCTTATTGAAGATTCTCTAGTGACTTGGGTTAAAGAATATAAGATAGATGCGTTTCGATTCGATTTAATGGGTTATCACCCCAAAGCACAAATTTTATCGGCCTTGGCAAAAGTCCGCGCTATTAATCCGTCGATCTACTTTTTCGGTGAGGGATGGAATTCCGGACAGGACGATCGGTTTGAAACCGCTTCACAGATGAATCTGAAGGGGACTGGCATTGGTACGTTCTCTGACAGGCTAAGGGATGCTGTGCGTGGCGGCGGACCGTTTGATTTTGCCGACAGTATCCGCATTAATCAGGGAGTGGGTAATGGCGTCGGAACATTACCCAATGAAATTGCGCGATTAGACGCAAATGAAATTCGCCATTTGTGGGATTTGGTGCGTATTGGTATGGCTGGCAATTTGGCTGACTTTGTCATGATTGATAAAGAGGGTGCAGTGAAAGCCGGTCGGGAAATTGATTATAAAGGTGTCGCTGCGGGTTATGCCTCAGATCCTGTTGAAGTGCTGAATTATGTCTCTAAGCACGATAATCAAACGTTGTGGGATATCATTAGTTATAAAGCTGCACCGCAGGCGGATCTTATGACAAGGGTTCGTATGCAGGCAGTTTCTCTTGCCACAATATTTCTTGGGCAAGGGTTGGCTTTTGATCAGCAAGGATCGGAGTTATTACGCTCAAAATCGTTTACCCGTGATTCTTATAATGCAGGTGATTGGTTTAATCGTGTGAGCTATGACTACAAGGATAATAATTATGATGTGGGAATGCCGGAACGTAGCAATGATGGTAACAATTACCCACTGATTAATCGCGTTAAAAATCGGGCAAAAAAACCAAGCCAACGTGAATTATTACAGATGAACGCTTTTTATCAGGAGTTATTGCGGTTACGTCAATTTTCACCTTTGATGACGCTGGGTGATGGTGCTGCCGTTAAGCAACGAGTCGATTTTGTAAATGTTGGCCCACGTCAGCAAATAGGATTATTGGTAATGACCATTGATGATGGCAATACGACATCTCATGATTGTGATTGGCGATTTGATGGTTTAGTGGTGGTGATTAATGCTGCTCCGTGGTCTATCACGGTTAAGGATCTGAACGTTGGCGGGTTGAGATTAAATGATATTCAACGTGAATTGGGCAAGGATTCTCTGGCTGCGGGGATACAAATAACGGAAAAGGGTGAAGTTACCATGCCGGCCTGGTCAGCAGCAGTCCTGGTTTTACCTCAGGAAGGAATGCGTGGTACAGGGCTGCCTGTCCGCCGAAAGTAGTAAACACACGGTGAACTCACCTTGTGTTTACGTTACAATTAGGCTCTGCTGCAGATACAGGTGATGTAGGAGTTGTCGGGCGCGGGAATCGCCTAAATGGCCTGATAACACCGATGCGCCCGATGAGCATTGAAGCACCTTGTGGGAAAAATCCGATAGACCACACTGGGAAGATTTATGGCTACTTCTGTCATAAGTTGGCGAACCAGATCTATCAAGAGTTTGGCTCACCTTGTCAAGTTCATATCCAAACCTATAAAGGTAGTCCACTAAAGAAGCCAGATGATGTTCTTGTAATTATGGATTCTATTCCTGTTGACAACAATGCTGTCAAGAAATTGATCGAGACTGAGCTTTCTAACATTAGCAACTACATTAATGATTTTGTGACCACGAATGTAACTATGTGTTGAGGTGAACATGAAGAAAATATACTTAATTACGCACGGTGAAGCTACCCATGGTGTGAATAAACGTGTTGGAGGCTGGTTTGACTCTAGCCTCACTGAAAAAGGGCTTGAACAGGCACGACTGGTAAAGAAAAAACTGGTGGATTCAGGTGCTATCGATGATGTCACAAAAGTCTATTCTTCGGACTTAAAACGTTGCCAGCAGACATCAAATGAGATTTTTTCAGGAACACAGCTACCTATAGTGTTTGATTCGCGATTGCGTGAAATGTCATTTGGGAAACATGAAGGAATGGATCAGGATGAACACAATAAACTCATTGTTCCAGCATCTCCGACAGGAGACCGAGAAAACCATAGGATATGTGAAGGGGCTGAGTCAAGGGGCGAGCTTTTTACCCGTGTAGAAAGCTTTATCCAAGATGTTTACGAAAAAAGCGATTCGTCGATTGCTGTAGTAACTCATGGCTTCTCTGCTTCCTTTGTTATTGCCGCATTCCAGAAACTCAAGCTTGACAGTAGTGGGTATGTTTCATACCGATTTGAGCAAGGAAAATACACAGTTCTCGTTGAGGATTATTTATTTAAGAATAGAACGTTGGCTTATCTCAATGTGTAACGAAACAATTAAAACATACCTTGTAGTTGGTGCAAACGAAGGGATTGGTCGGGCTGTTGCTGATTTAATAGTCAGTAAGTGTAACGGCTCGCGTTTATAAGTAAACACACGGTGAACTCACCTTGAAAAACACGGCAAGTTTTTGTTGGGGGTTTGAGGATGTTATTGGAAGGTATTACCCCTGTACGGCAACAGCTCTTGCAGTCGGTTGTTCGGCCACGACGGTAATCGCGTCAACACATCGCGTAACCACACGAACGGATCGAGCTGATTGGCTTTTGCCGTCTCCAGCAGGCTCAGGATATCCGCCAGACGCCGTGCCGATCCCACTGTAGCACCTTAATGCGTGAACGGGCCTTGTTGCAGAAGACTACGGCGGTATCGGCCTCCGGGGTCAGGGTCAAATGCCCGGCAACGAGATGGGTCAGGGTATCGATGCCCTGTCGCATATCCACCGGATCACGAGCCAGCCAAATCGTTTTGGGCATGAACATAAGTTGAGCTCCGCCATGATGGCGGCCAGTTGATCGGGCTGGCAGGTAATGGAGCAGCGTGCCAGATTCAGCGTCACGGCAGCCGTTGTGGGGGAAGATGCAGGCGTGACAATGGCCGGAATAAACGGAGCGGTTTCCGGTTTATCCGTGAGGGGACGTGCTACGTTGATAATCCAACGAGCGAGTGTTTTAGGGCTGAGCTGATGCTGATGGGCGTACTGTTTACGGGTCAGCCCGCTGGCCTGCCAGTTGGAGACATGTTGCAGCTGCTGTTCGCGTGAAGTGTAACGTAATGTTGGCATAGGAAACCTCGTTTCGAATAGAACCGGGTTCCAATCCTGACGAAACGGAAAGTCTTCAACAAGGTGAGTTCACCGTGTGTTTACCGAAAGTAGTGTGCCGCTATTTTGTTCTTATGGACTTATGAATCTCATGCCCTTGGATTTTATCTTGGGGCATGATTTTTACGGTATGCGGCTTTATATGAATAGCCGAAACCGGGCAGTTAAAGGTAGATTGTTTAAATAGATTGTTTGGGTAGGTTATTGAAACAGATTGTTTAAGGCATAAACCGATAACCTATCCCTGTTTCTGTCAGTAAGTGCTTGGGGCGGGCGGGATCTGCTTCTAATTTTTGTCGCAGGTGTCCCATGTAAATTCTCAGATAATGGTTGTGTTCGACGAAATTTGGCCCCCAAACATGATTAAGTAAATGGCGTTGAGTCAGCACCTTGCCACTGTTAGTGAGCAGTTCGGTCAGTAAGCGGTACTCAATGGGGGTCAGGTGTAGCTCATCCTGCCCTTTTAACACCCGACGATTTACCAGATCCACTTGGATATCTGAAAAATGAATCACAGGGTCGAGTTGGTTGGCTTTAGATGAGCGGCGCAGGGCAACGCGAACTCTGGCGATCAATTCATTGATGCCAAAAGGTTTACTTAGGTAATCGTCCGCACCACAATCCAGAGCCATGACTTTATCTTGTTCACTGTCACGGGCAGAAAGCACAATAATTGGGATATCGCTCCATTGGCGTATATCTTCGATCAAGTCAATGCCATTGCCGTCAGGCAATCCCAAATCAAGGATCAATAAGTCGGGTTTGCGGGTGGCGGTTTCAATTAAACCTCGTTTCAATGTATCGCATTCAAAAACCTGCCAGTTCTCTCCTTCCAATGCTAATCGGACAAAACGCCGGATCTCTTTTTCATCTTCGACGATTAGGATAGTACTGTTTTTAATAGTACGAACATGCGTTGTACTGACAGTAGCTGTATTCAGATTAGTTGTACTCACATTTCCTCAAGGGCGTCTTCAATTTCAGGTGGATCTTCTAACGGTAGAATAAAGTGAAAACTGGCTCCACCTTTTTTATTGTTATTTGCCCATATCTTTCCTCCGTGAATATCAATAATAGACTGGCAGATGGCTAAACCCAATCCGACACCCGGTATGGCAGATTCTTTGCTGGCGCGTGAGAATTTATCAAAAATAAGTTGTTCCTGTTCGGGGGGAATTCCTGTCCCTGCATCCCAGACTTCGAGATGTACCTGTCTTTGGTCTATTTTTTGTTCAATGGTGGCCTTTATACCAAGAGGGGTATGTTCATCGGTATATTTTATGGCATTTTCCAGCAGGTTGATAAAAACGCGTTCCAACAAAGCGGCATCACAATGCAGAAGTAAATTGGCAGGCAGAGAAAGTTCTACGGTATAACGATTAAGGGTATATTCCAGTGAACGCAAAGCGCTGCCGACAATTTCTTCCAGCGAATACCATTCGAGATTGAGCTGAATTCCGCCTGATTGGATGCGCGCCATATCCAGCAGATTATTAACCAATCGTGAGGTGCTGAGAATTTGCTGGCGGATTTGGTTAACTTGTTGGGTGTGCACTGAATTTTCAGCGGATAAATCCAGCATGAGGATTTCTGTTTGCCCAAATAACACAGTTAACGGAGTACGTAAATCGTGAGACAAGGCGGCTAACAATGAGTTGCGGAGTTGTTCCCGCTCGGTTTCCAATTTGGCAGATTCAGCGCTGCGGGTAAGGTGTAAGCGCTCCAGTGCATTGGCGATAATTCCCGTGAAGGTTTGTAATAACCGTTGTTGTTCCGGGACGAGCAGTTGACGCAGGTTAGAGGATTCAATGGCAAGAATGGCAAATACCTGTGAAGGTGTGGCAATAGGCAATAATTGGTAAGGTACTCCCGGTAATGTATCAGTACCCGCACCGGCAGGTTGTTTTTTATTGAAGCACCATTTGGCAACCGCTTCGTCAATTTGCATCTGACCACCGTCATTGGATTTTACCTGATATAAATTATGGTTGCTGTCTGGCAGTAACAGCCCTGTTTTTGCCTGAAAACTATTGGATAAAAAGTGATAGCTGATACGGGCAATATCTTCTTCATTCATAGCCTTGCTCAGTTCACGGGTAATCTCGTATAGATGCCGTGTGCGCTGCTCACGATAACGGGCAACTCTGGCCTGATAGCGTATACCCGCAGTCAGGTTTCCCACGACAGCCCCGACAATCAGCATTACAGTAAATGTAAGCAGGTATTGCATGTCCGTAACCGCCAGTGACCAGTGCGGTTGGACAAAAAAAATGTCGAAACTAATGACGTTGACAAAAGCAGCAAAAACTGACGGCCAACGACCATAAAAAAGGGCGATGATGACAACACCGAGCAGGTAGAGTGTCACCAGATTGGCTTTATCAAGGGTAAATAAGAAAGTGCGGGAAAATAGAGTAATGAGGGCGCAGAGCACGATAGCCATCATGAAGCCCTGAATCGGGACCCGCCATTTTTCATTGAATGATCGGTTATCTTTTTGTTCTTTATCCCAGCGTTTTTTGTCTTCCAAAGCAACGATAATCAAATCAAGGTCAGGGCCTAGTTTTCCCAGTCTTTCCGAAAAATCGGGACGCCATTTATAGCCAAAGAGTGTAGGGTCAAAGAGTGTCGGGTGCGAGTCGTAATAGCGGCCAATAAGGATTTTGCCCAGATTATGCTCTCTTGCGTAGCGCAGGATCGCTTTTTCTTCGTGAGAATCGGAAAGGGTTGCGGTTTCAGCGCCCAGATCTTGGGCGAGTTTCAGGGCCTTCAAAATGGTACGCCGTTTGCTTTCTGGCAGCCGGTGTAATCTGGGGGTTTCAACGTAAACGGCATGCCAGACACAATCTAGCTTTGCTGCTAAACGAGCCGCTTTCCGAACTAATTTTTCATTGCCGTCGTTGTAGCCAATGCACAACAACAAATTATCCCGTGTATGCCATACAGGAGCTTTTCCCCGGGTATCCCGAATAGCACGCATTTGATCATCAACGCGATCTGCTGTACGACGTAGCGCCAGTTCACGCAGAGCAATCAGGTTCTCTTTACGAAAGAAATGTTCAATGGCCCGTTCGGCCTGATCTGAAAGATAAACTTTGCCGTCTTTGAGGCGTTGGCGCAGATCATCAGGGGGAAGATCAACCAGAACAACATCATCGGCCTGATCAAAGATATGATCGGGTATGGTTTCCCGAACACGAATACCCGTAATACCACCGACAATATCGTTCAGGCTTTCCAAATGTTGCACGTTGATGGTGGTCAGAACATCAATGCCAGCTTCCAGTAATTCTTCAACATCCTGCCAGCGCTTGGGATGCCGGCAACCCTGAGGATTACTGAATGCCAATTCATCCATCAGAATAATGGCAGGATGGCGGGCGAGCGCGGCATCAATATCAAATGCGGCAACCCTTCGCTTGTGGTGGTGGAAGTATTTTGATGATAATCGGGGTAATCCTTTCAGCAGGGCGGCGGTTTCTTGCCGCTCATGGGTTTCAACAACGCCGATAATAACATCCAGACCTTGAGCCAGCAGGCGTTGGGCTTCTTGTAGCATGGCATAGGTTTTGCCGACACCGGCACAAGCCCCGAAAAATATTTTGAGTTTGCCGCGAGATTTTTCATTTGCCAATGCCAGTAAATCATCTGGATCAGGACGTTGAGGTTCATTTTGAGCCATCGCTTATTTACCTCTTGTATTCAGGTCGCCTGTTTTCAGGTTGCTTGTATTCAGGTTATCCAGTGCCAGATTCAGTTCCAGTACATTGACTACGGGTTCACCCATATATCCCAGTAGGGGGTGTTTAATATTTTTCTGAATTAATTCATCAATCACCTGTAGCGGTAAATGGCGGGCTGTCGCCACGCGTTTTGCCTGAAAATCGGCTGCCGCAGGAGAGATATGGGGATCAAGCCCACTGCCGGAAGCTGTCACTAAATCGACAGGAATCGAAAGGTTTTCGGGGTAATTAAATAGGCGTGCTTTAATGGTGTTTTCGTGAATTTTACTGATCAACACCGGATTAGTCACAGAGAGGTTGCTGCCTCCGGATGAGAGTGTGTTATACGGTTTTTCTGCCGTCATGGAAGGACGTCCATGAAAATAGACGGGTTTCGTAAAGTTCTGGCCGATTAATTCAGAACCAACCAATATGCCATTTTGCTTGATCAACGAACCTTGAGCCTGATGGGGAAATAGGACATCTGATATCCCTGTCACCAGAAGTGGGTAGGCAATTCCGGTAATTAGGGTAAGAAATGTCAGCAAAACAATTGAAGAGCGTAACCAAATCATTTTCATCACCTTATTTAAAAACTAATGCAGTGAGTAACATGTCAATGATCTTGATGCCGGCAAAGGGGACAAGCAAACCGCCAAGGCCATAAATCCATAGATTTCGGCGTAAGAGTGACAGTGCGTTCATTGGCCGGTAATTGACGCCTTTTAAGGCTAATGGAAGCAAAAATATAATGATTATCGCATTGAAAATGACAGCAGACAGCACCGCAGATTCTGGCGAGTGAAGGTGCATGATGTTCAGGGCATTAAGCTGTGGATAGGTGACGGCAAAAGCAGCAGGAATGATAGCGAAATATTTGGCGATATCATTGGCAATGCTGAACGTTGTCAGGGAGCCGCGAGTCATCAGCATCTGTTTGCCGATATGCACAACTTCAATCAGCTTGGTGGGATTGGAATCCAGATCCACCATATTGCCTGCCTCTTTTGCCGCCTGTGTTCCCGAATTCATCGCAACCGCAACATCCGCTTGTGCCAGTGCCGGTGCATCATTTGTACCATCACCTGTCATGGCGACCAGACGTCCTTCAGACTGATATTGGCGAATCAAGGCCAATTTTGCTTCGGGAGTGGCCTCTGCCAGAAAATCATCAACGCCTGCTTCCGCTGCAATGGCTGCGGCAGTCAGATGGTTATCCCCCGTAATCATTACGGTCTTGATCCCCATTTTGCGCATTTCACTGAAACGCTCTTTGATCCCGCCTTTAACAATATCTTTTAAGGCAACGATGCCCAAGACTTGTTGATTCTCAGCAACAACGAGAGGTGTTTCTCCTTTGTGGGCAACTTGCTGTACCAATTGATCAATCGCATGAGGAAAATGGCTGTGGTTGGCTTCAATGTAGCGACGGATAGCATCGACTGCACCTTTGCGTATCATGCGATCTCCAATGTTGACGCCGCTCATACGTGTCATGGCAGAGAAAGGAACAAATGTGGCATTTAACGTCCGAAGATCGCGTTCACGCATATTGAAACGTTGCTTTGCCAGAATCACGATGCTACGTCCTTCCGGTGTCTCATCCGCAAGGGAAGAAAGTTGGGCGGCATCGGCCAATTGCTGTTCCGTTACGCCGGGTGCAGGTAAAAATTGAGATGCCTGACGATTACCTAATGTAATCGTGCCTGTTTTATCCAATAGCAGAACATCTACATCACCTGCCGCTTCAATGGCCCGCCCACTTGTGGCAATGACATTGGCTTCTAACATACGGCTCATTCCGGCAACACCAATGGCTGAAAGTAATCCGCCAATGGTGGTGGGGATCAGACAAACCAGTAGTGCCACTAATACGGTAAGGGAGATAGGAGTACCCGATTGATTAACATGCACACTGAACAAAGAAAAAGGCAGAAGACTAATACAAACCAGCAGGAAAATAATGGTTAATGCAGTGAGTAAAATAGTAAGGGCAATTTCATTGGGTGTTTTGCGTCGTTTGGCCCCTTCAACCATTGAGATCATTCTGTCCAGAAAAGTCTCCCCCGGGTTGACGGTACATTCAATGATTAACCAATCTGATAAAACCCGCGTGCCACCAGTAACAGAAGAGAAATCTCCTCCTGATTCGCGAATGACCGGAGCTGATTCTCCTGTAATGGCACTTTCATCAACAGAAGCACCTCCTTCAAGGACTTCGCCATCACAGGGAATAATTTCCCCCGCCTCTACCAGCACTATGTCTCCTTTGCGCAACGTGTCAGAAATGACTTTTTCCTTTGTGGCTTCACGGCTGGGTGATGCCAGTTTTGTTGCCCAACTGGTTCTTTTTACACCTTTTAAGCTGGATGCCTGAGCTTTGCTACGCCCTTCAGCCAGTGCCTCCGCAAAGTTGGCAAATAGCACGGTAAACCATAACCAGAGTGCAATCGCACCAGTAAACAGTAAGTCATTGTTGAATAGCAAGTGACTGGTAAATATCGCGTTCCCGGCCAATTTCCCTACTAATAGGCTGAACCATAAGGCAGTGGTCAGGCAACTTCCCAGATAAACAACGAACATGACGGGATTATGCCATTGATGGGCTGGATGGCATTTTTTGAACGAATCAATGAAGGCATGGCGAATTAAAGTGGGTTCAAATAAGACTTGTTGTTTGTTTTTCATGAGTTACCTCACACTTTACTGCCAAAGTTGTAAATGTTCTGCGACAGGGCCAAGAGCCAGAGCAGGAATAAACGTGAGCGCGCCGAACAGCAGAATAACCAGAATTAATAACCCGATGAAGAGAGAACCGTGGGTTGGTAGGGTCCCGCTGCTGATAGGTTGGCGTTTTTTGCGGATCATGGAACCCGCGATAGCCAGAACAGGCAGAATGACACCAAAGCGCCCCAGAAACATGACTGTTCCCAACAGCAGGTTATAAAAGATGTTGTTAGCATGCAGGCCGGCGAAGGCACTGCCATTGTTATTGGCTGCGGATGAGAGCGCATAAAGTATTTCAGTAAAGCCGTGAGCGCCGGGGTTTGCAATCCCGCTGCGTCCAGCGTCGGTTGAAATTGCCAGAGTCGTTCCCAACAAAACAAGGGAAGGGGTGACTAAAATCGCTAATGCGACCATTTTCATATCGTAAACATCGATTTTTTTACCTAAGTATTCTGGTGCGCGGCCAATCATCAAGCCTGCGATAAATACCGCGAGCAGAACAAACAGTAGCATGCCATAAAGGCCGGAACCTACGCCGCCGAATATCACTTCGCCGATTTGCATCAACCAAAGTGGAACCATTCCGCCCAGCGCGGTGAAGGAATCATGCATTGAATTGATGGCACCACAGGAAGCCGCTGTGGTAACAACACTATAAATAGCAGAAGCCAGAATACCAAAACGGGTTTCTTTTCCTTCCATATTAAAATGGTTACTGATGTTGGGCTGTATAAGGTGGGGATTACCTGCAACTTCGGCATACATTACAACGCTCACGGCAACAATAAATACAATGCTCATTGCCCAGAGTAAGGCGTATCCTTGACGGTTATCTCCGACGACCAGACCAAATGTGAAACACAGGGCACAGGGGATCAAAAAAATAGCCAGAATTTGTACAAAATTACTCAGCGCGGTTGGGTTTTCAAATGGATGGGCTGAGTTTGCGCCAAAAAAACCGCCGCCATTCGTTCCCAAAAGTTTTATCGCTTCCTGAGATGCAACAGGTCCCATAGGGAGTAACTGTTGCTGGCCTTCAAGGGGATGGATGAGCACATAGGAGGAAAAGTTTTGAATAACCCCCTGACTGACAAAGAATAAGGCAATGATAATAGCGAGTGGAAGCAAGAGGTATAAAGTGATACGCGTTATATCGATCCATGCATTTCCCAATGTGTGAATACCTTGGCGGGAAAATGCCCGTATTAAGGTGAAAGCTATGGAAATCCCTGTCGCTGCCGAGAGGAAGTTTTGCACAGTTAAGCCAGCCATTTGGCTCAGATAGCTGAGAGTATTTTCTCCACTATAAGCCTGCCAATTGGTATTGGTGATAAAACTGATCGCTGTATTAAGTGCCAAATCCCATTTCAGGCCAGCGAGATGTTGTGGATTTAGTGGAAGATATTCCTGATTTATCAGTAGGATAAATAATAAAAGTAATCCGGTGATATTGAATGTGAGAATGGTGAGGGCGTATTGCCACCAGTTCATTTCTTTAATGTCGCTACCGGGCTTTTGCAGGCCACAGCAGCGCCACAGGCCCGTTTCTGTTTTCGTAAGCCAGTGGGGTAATGTTCCTTCGACTAGACTGGCAATAAGATTGCCGAGAGGTTTGCCCAATAAAAATAGAGTGAGCAAAAAACTGGCAATTAATAGAAAAGCGGATGCTGCCATTTAGAAATCCTCCGCATTTAACAACGCATAAATCAGGTAGCCCAATAATAGAATTACCAGAAAAATTCCAATAATGAGGAATATATCCATGGTATATCTCCTTATCTATTTCTTTAATAATTAGCCAGTTACAGCATATAAATGACTACATAAAGAAGTTGTTAAAAGAGATCCTGAAAGTATAAAAAAAGTATAAATGACAAATGGAATAAGTTGATAAGACGTTATTAAAGCAAGTGTAGCAAACTCTGATTGGTTAATTTTTTGTTTTCAATTTGTTGGTTTTATTTCTGTTTAGGTATAAATTTTGTAATTAAATTACGCCATCAGAGAAAAAAAGTGATTTATAGCACTAAAAAAGTGGTCGGATGAGTGGTAAATTTTCATTTCATCAGGTAAGATTTTATACATCTTACAGATTCAGCCCATGAGGAAGGTTCCAATGTCTATTTATCGTGAATACTCTTGTTATCGTGAATATTCTTGGCATCAGGTTCTCTTGCGGCGTATTGGCGCTGTATCATTGGGCGTCATTGCGCTTCCTGTCATGCTGTTTCGCCGTGATCGTGCCCGTTTTTATAGCTATTTGCATAAAGTATGGATAAAAACCAGCGATAAGCCAGTATGGTTGGAATGTTCAGAAATGGCCGCAGGTAACCGAAATCGCTAAGATGGCATTATGACGGAGCTTAAGCACATTTTTCCGTCTCTCATATTTCCATTCTTGGTGTTTTTGCCTTTGAATATAATATCTTAAATATGTATTTTGACACCTTGCCAGTTTATTCTGGTGAGGTGTTTTGTTTTAATACGCTATTAAGACGAGCATCAATATATACCGAATTGCCGTTTGAAAGGTAAAAGTGGCAGGTAATTTGGCGAGTGAATTGACTTAATTCATGGCAGGTATGTATTTTATGGTGAAAAGACTGAATAAAAGGGGGAATGTGATGAACAATGTTGAATTGGAATATGTGCTCAATACGGAATTAAACATCCGTGAATTTCAAGACTATGCCCCCAATGGATTACAGGTGGAAGGACGCCCTCATGTTCGGCGGGTAGTTACAGGCGTGACAGCCTGTCAGGCATTGTTGGACGAAGCTGTTCGTTTGGAAGCAGATGCTGTTATCGTTCATCATGGATATTTTTGGAAGAATGAGTCTCCCGTTATCCGTGGCATGAAACGTCGTCGTTTGCAAACGTTGCTCTGCAATGACATCAACCTGTATGGCTATCATCTCCCGCTTGATGCTCACCCTGCGTTGGGTAATAACGTGCAGTTGGCACGTAAGATGGGAGTGAAAATCATCGGCAATATCGATTCCTTACTTCCTCATGGCGCTTTTGATCAACCCATTACACCCGCAGAATTGACTGAACGTCTCGAAAAAGGGCTGGAGCGCGAGGTATTGCATTGTGGAGATAATGCGCAAGCAGAAATCCGCACATTGGCATGGTGCACTGGCGGCGGTCAGGGCTTTATTGAACAGGCAGCCGAGTTTGGTGTTGATGCTTTTGTAACAGGTGAAGTATCAGAAAAAACAATCCATGTTGCCCGTGAGATGGGGCTGCATTTCTTTGCTGCCGGACATCATGCAACAGAGCGGTATGGTATCAAAGCACTCGGTGAGTGGCTGGCAAACCATCATGGACTGGATGTGACTTTTATTGATATTCCAAATCCAGCATGATGCCTTGCGCTACATTAACATGGCCTCCAATTCCCTGAATGAGGATTGGAGGCATTTTTAAATTAATGCGTTATCGGGAAGGACACGCTAAAAGAATTGTCACTATCCCACAACAAATCAGTGTACTCCCCAATGCTTGGCTCCAGCCTGCTACGGCTAAACCAAGGCCGAGCAGAAAATAATAAAACAGCCCCAGTAAAGCACCCGCCGTACCCAACCGATCTGTGTAGTTGTTTAATGCAGAAGCCAGAATATTCGGGATGGCAAGCCCATAAGCGATAACTATTCCCAACATAGGCAAAATAAATAACCAGCTATTTTCGAGCAGATATACGCTAATTCCACTTAATAAAGTAATCCATGAGGCAAGGGTAATTAATTTGGCTGATCTCCACAGCTTTTTTAAGAGAAATTTATTTAATAGCGAACCGAACCCGACACCGAAAGCCAGCAACAGACCGGTGTAACCAAATATTTCTTGTGATAATCCAAATTGTTCGAAGCGGAATGGCGCTAATTGGTAATAGCTGAACAGGCAAATATTGAAAAATGCGATCAGAAACGCATTTCTCCAAATCGCAATATCTTTGAGCATCATGATTGCAGTGCCGGATAAAGCGACTTTTGTCACTTTGGCGGGAAGCGTTTCTGGCAATTGAAGAAATGCCCAACAGGTTAAAATAGTGGCCAGAATAGCAAGTCCGGCAAATACCGCTTTATAACCAGCAAGATAGTTCAATGTTGAACCGCTAATCATGCCAATAGCGGGGCTGGCTGCCAAGGCAATTCCCATGATGGAAAAAACACGGGCCAGTTCTTCGCCACGGTAAGTATCCCGCATGATGGTTTGTGTACCGACAGAACCAACCGCTGCGCCGAAAGCGGATAACATTCTGGCAACGAGTAATAGCCAGAATTGTTGAGTCAGCAATGCTAACAGGGACGCGAAACCATAAAGTAATAAGCCAGCAATAATAATCGGGCGCCTGCCAATCACATCACACATACGTCCCCATACCACGACGCCGAGCGCAAAAGCAAAAAAGTAGAGTGATAGAGTCTGGGCCGCCTGTTCTGAACTGACAGAAAATCCATTGGCAATATTGGTTAATGCAGGGCTATAGATAGTTTCTATGATCTGCGGAAACATCATCAATGCGATGGCGAGCCAAAGTGATGGTTTGGTTTGCATGATTGTTTCTTCTAATTAAGTGAGTAATAGCCTGAAAGGTTATCATTCCGGTAAATGTCTATTTATGATAATAAAGACAGTTTGTTTATATAATCGGACTTTGGATCTGTAGGAGTTAGCATGGCGTGGCTGCGACAAAGTGATTATTTTGATCCGGATGGTTTAAATGAAAATTTGAATGTGCCTGTGATAGGGATTGCGGCAGAGATGGGACAACACGATTCTGGCTTTCACCAGCATGATATGGGGCAGTTGTTGTTTACCCGACAAGGTTGTATCAAGATCACACTGGCACATCAGATCTCTATTTTACCGCCAACCAGGGTGGCCTGGATCCCGCCTAAGACACAGCATCGGGCAGAAATGCGGGGTTCGGTAGGGTATCGTTCTATTTATCTCAGGACTTCTGAAACAGAATTAATTTCAACACACAGTGAAGTATTGGAAGCTACACCGTTATTACAGGCGATTTTGGAACGGATCGCGATATCTTCTTTTGATTCAGTCTGGCATCAGGGTAAGGGGGCAAATTTGTTGGCGGTATTTTTTGATGAAATTCGTGAAGCCCGCAGGGAACCCACTTTGTTACCTTTACCTTTTGATCGGCGTTTAGCGCGTTTATCACTTGAACAATTGCCACCTCCATTACACATTCTTACGGCTTATATTGGTGCCAGTGAGAAAACGATTACTCGGATTTTTTATCGTGAAACAGGAATGAATTACCAACAATGGCGGCAACAATGGCGGTTGGTAAAGGCAATAGAGTTACTGGCGCAGGACAAAACTTTGTCCTATGTTGCACAGGAACTCGGTTTTGCCAATGATAGTGCGTTTGTGACGTTTTTCCGCAAAACGATGGGAAAACCGCCAAGAGAGTATATGGCGGGTTCAGGGAGATGAACAACTTTCGCTGTGTGCTCGGCTTTTTGCGGGAAGTGATATATGGATTAATTGCCCATATGTTCCAACTGAAAAAGCCGAGCTGAATTTATGTGATTCTGGTTTTGCTATTTTCAAACAAAAAAACTGAACTTATTTACTTACTATATTATCTTGTGCTGTACCAATTCATAATCCGAGCTCACCGGCAATGATATTACGTTGAATATCGGATGTACCCGAATAAATGACTGATGCGATGGAATTGCGTAGTTCTCTCTCCGTAGGACTCTCGGCTAGATAGCCTTGTGCTCCGTAGATCCGCAGTGCATCCAGCGAAAATTTCGTGTATGTCTCAGAAACGAACAGTTTCGCACAGGCAGCTTCCATCATGGCGTCTTTGCCTGCATCCTTAAGTCTCCCTACTCGATAGACGAGTTCACGGGCGGCATCCAGATTGACTTTCATATCAGCGATACGATGAGATATAGCCTGATTCTTCCCAATAGGTTGACCGAACTGGCGGCGTTTACGTGCGTGAGTGATACATGCTTCAAGGCTGCGGCTCATCGCCCCTAAAGTGGTGGCAAGAATGCAGCCACGTTCGTGTTCCATGGCGCTTTCGAAAACTTTAACGCCTCGTCCTTCTCTGCCCAGTATCGCATCGGCCGGGACACGGCAGTCTTTGAGCGTTATCCGTCCCATCTGTGCTGTGCGCATTCCCATCTTTTCCAGAGGTGAACTTAACTCTATACCCGGGTTCGTTGTTTCAACAAGGAAAGCCGTTATACCAAGTGGGCCAAGAGAGGGATCGACTGTGGCGTAAATAACACAAAGATCAGCAATTGGGGCGTTCGTGATATAAGTCTTCGAGCCATTAAGAATATAGCTGTCGCCGTCTCGCACAGCGTGGGTACGCATAGAGAACACGTCCGATCCTGCTTCTTCTTCTGTCGAGCCATTAGCACCGATCAACGAGCCGTCCATCAGGCCGGGTAGGAAACGTAAACGTTGTTCTGGTGTGCCGTGAATAGCCAGCGGCATGGCAACGGTCCACAGATGGGCGTTAAGTGAAAACAGCAGTCCCAGATCTTCGCAACCATACCCCAGCCCTTCCATGACAGAGAGGAGGTCGGACAATGGTGCTCCACCTCCACCCCGATCTTTGGGTATGGCCATGCTGATCAGTCCGAGTTCTGCACATTTTTGCCAGCCGTCCCGATGGAAAAGACCGGCCCGGTCGGAAGCGACTATATCCGTGCTTAGCTGATCGCGGGCAAAACGCGCGGCATTATCACGCAATGATATCCGTTGTTCATCAATTCGGTTTGACATCGGAAAGGTGCTCCAGAAGTTGATAATTGATCTTGCCTGTTGAAGTACGGGGAAGATTAGGCAGGTATCTGAAATGGTCAGGCACCATGTACTGTGCAAGTCGTTCGTAACAGAATTTACTCAGATCCATTGAAGGGATCAGTGAATCGTGTTGTACGAGAAATGCTGTGATGGTGGTATTTTCGTCTACCTGAGAGCTGACTACCGCACAGCCGGTAAGTTCAGGATGAGTCATCAGGCATGATTCGATCTCGTCCAGCTCTATCCGGTATCCATGACGTTTGATCATTCGATCAAGCCGCCCCATAAAAATGTAGCCTTCAGGCGAAGTGCGAACCATATCTCCGGTGTTGTACCAGCGTTTGTTGTTGAGGTAGAAGACCTTCTGGGCTGTTTTTTCGGGATCATTCCAATAATTGGAAATGACAGAAGGTCCTGAGACACACAACAGCCCGGGTTCGCCCTCTGGTACTGGTTGTAGATGCTCATTGACAACGATTGTCTCGCAGTGATCACAGGGATGACCTATCGACAATGCTTCGGTGCGCTCTTCCGGTATGGATGCAGGCACTTGATAGACAGTGCACACGTTGGTTTCTGTGGGGCCATACAGGTTGTAGTAAGCCGGTTCAGGCCACAATTGCAACAACTTGCGCAATTTCGTGATAGGGAAAACTTCTCCAGCGAATAGCACGAGACGTAGTCGGTTATGAGCAGAATTACCTTTCTTGTGTTGCTCAGCCATCATGCCTAAGATTGCAGGGGCTGAATACCAGATGGTAATCTCTCGTTTAGATATGAATGTGGCAAGATGTCGCGGGCTCGCAGCAAGATCGGTGTCAATTAGGTGAACACATGCGCCGTTCTTCACAGAAACATAGATATCAAAGATCGACAAGTCGAAGTGAAATGGCGCGTGGCTGGAGACTTGATCTTCTGCCGTCACATTAAAGAAGGCTGAGGCCCATTCGACGAAGCTAACTGCGTTGCGGTGGCTTATCGCAACTCCTTTCGGGGTTCCGGAAGAACCGGAAGTGTACAGGATATATGCGAGCCTATCCGCATCCGGCAAGCTGCGCGGGTAATCGTGTTTCTCACCATGCAGTATATCCAGCGTTTGCCACTCATTACGCGTGTCACTCATTTTCTCATTACGTGGCTGTATCACAACCACGCGAGATTCAAGCTGGGGTGCGGCCTGTATCAGAGATGATGCTGATTCGGGATCGGTAAAGATGACCCGAACATCGCAATCGCCGAATATGGTCGAGGCACGCGAACCTGAGCTGCCCACGTCAGCGGGCACATATGCTGCGCCCAGACGAAGCACGCCAAAAATGGCCGCTAGAGTCAGGGCGCTCTTGTGCATGAAAAGTCCTACACGATCACCTATGACAACTCCCTTCTGATGAAGAAAAGCTGCAATTCTATCCGCTGCGGCCGAAAGCTCTTCATAACTCATTGCCGAATCGTCAGAGTCAACGACTGCATGAGCATCAGGATATCGTGCAGTGGTATCGTCTAAATATTTCGCTAAGTCTGCCGAAGGTTCGATCTGTTCTGGCAATACGATTTCGGTCGTCATTCTTTACCCTCTGACAACTTCTCATCCACATAACGCGCGATTTCGCGAATAGTAGTGAAGCGTGTTCTCGGATCACTGACACCGACAATGATGTCAAATTCATCTTCCACAAACGAGACTAGACGCATAGTCGCTAAGGACGAAAGAGCTCCTGACTCTCCCAGATTTAGGTCGTCAGAAATTTCTGAGTCATTGCCTTTCAAAATTTCGTTGATAACAAAGGCACGGATTTTCATCAAAGACATAGGTTTTCCTCTAATGGTAATGGGTTATTAATGTTCACTGTGGAGTTGCTGGATTGACAACTGAAGCTTCTTTTGGGGGGAGAGCCAAAACGACGTGTGGCCAGCGGAATACGGCTGCGGAGGCCTCAGCCTGACCACCGAATCCGTACAGCAACACTATATCTCCTGGTTTAATGCGACCATCGGCTGCCGCAGTATAGGCATTGAACGGCATTAATACTGGCCCAATATTGGCGACCTGCGGGAAAGTATTCACGACCCGGTCAGGTTCGATGCCTAACGCATTAGCGGAGAATTCAGCATGCCAAGCCGTCGGCGTGTTTACTACGACAAAATCAATATCCTTCAATTCAAGCCCGGCTTTCTTCAGAGCGCCTTTAGCGGTATTTAGGAGATATGGCTGAGCTGTAGCACGTAGCACGTGGGAGATGGAAGGATCTACGCGTAAACGGATCTTCTGCCCAGCGGGTGTCGTTCCTGAAGTATCCTCGACCGCGTCCAGCAGCCAAGTCCCGCAGGTTTCGCCAGTGTGTAAAGACTCAGCACCCAATAAACCAAACCCGTTTTCAACTGGGCCAACTAAGAACGCCGCGGAAGCATCCCCGCACAGACGCAGAGTGACATCGTCGGCTTCGATCGCACGTGATAATCTGGATGTTGTGACAACCAGAACTCGTTCTTTCAGACCTGCCTGTACCAAAGCGCACGCTGTCAGCAATCCTGACATAGATCCGCCACAGGTTGCTTCTACGTTGAATGCGCCACCACCCGTTCCCAGTGCCTGTGCGAGATATCCTGCGTCACCGGATCCGATGCGATCAGGGAACATTGACACCGCAATTAGGCAATCTACTTCAGTTGGTGCGATACCTGCTGCATCCAATACACGGCGTCCCGCTTCAACCCCGAGTTCTACACTTCCCTCACCATTAGACACGACCCGTCGCTCGATGCTACCAAAAAAGGGATCGTCCAAATAACGATCCATAGCTGCATCATAGTGATTAACTTTCCGGGGCTTGTGCGAACTTGTTGACGTCGGTGCCATTTCTGATGGCTGGCTCTTCTGTGGTGACGGAGTTTCTTCACCCCACCAATTGTTTGTGCGTACTCCATCAGGTAAATACACAGCTATCGCTTGAATTCCTGCTGATCGCATATAGTTTCCTCAAAGAATTAAAAATAAAGTTAATTAGGAGTCTGGTTAAGTTAAAATGGAGACTTCCCTATTATTTGGGACTTCTTTAAGAATATTCAGGGAATTTCTATCTGTTCCCCGAACATTAAATTGTCCGTGTTTTCCAGGAGTAATTGCTGAAATTTCATTAAAGGTCACACATAACAGAAGGTGGGCAAAAACGCGTTCAACTTGCTCATCCCAACGTTGGACCATAAAAATTGATAACATCTGTTTTACTATATATTCCAAGAAATAAAGCGGTAATATCAGAATAACCAATAATGATTTCTGGGTCTTTTTTAATTTTTAATAACGTTATAATCAATATAAGGCAACATTGAATTGGAATTATAGTTACCTATTGTTGGCATGATATACCTGACTGCTTTGGCTAAAATTAAAGAGTTAAATCCTGTCACTATTCGCAAAATGCTCTTTTGTCGATAGAAAACACTTTTTCCTGTCAGTATTTCTGTTTTTGGTTTAAAATTTATTTTATAGGTATTTAACACTTTTTTAGATACTTAATACTTTTTGTAAAACGAGTGGGAATAAAATCTGTGGTGGGAGTTAAAGAAGAAAAAATCTAATATTTTCACCGATGGATCGCTAGAAAGTTATAGGAAAAGAAAGTCATAGAAAATTTTTGTGGATGAATCATAGTGGCTTTATATCTTAATTATAAAAATCTACACCCCTAATATCAAAAAACTGACATGAGAGGTGCAGAAATACACTATTCAGAATTTGAATAATGCTATTGGATTGGCTGAATCATTTTTTCAACTGGCTCTTGAAATCACGTTTATCATGACCAGTGTAAAGCTGACGTGGGCGAGCAATCCTCAGACCTTCATCGTGCATTTCGTTCCAGTGTGCAATCCAGCCGATAGTACGGGCGATGGCGAAAATCACAGTGAACATGGTTGATGGAATACCCATGGCTTTCAGAATGATGCCAGAGTAAAAATCAACGTTCGGATACAGTTTTTTCTCAATGAAGTATGGGTCGTTCAGGGCAATGCGTTCCAGCTCCATCGCGACTTCCAGCAAACTATCATTAAGGCCCAGTTCATTCAATACTTCATGGCAAGTTTCACGCATGACTGTCGCGCGGGGATCGTAGTTTTTGTAAACACGGTGTCCAAAGCCCATCAGGCGGAAAGAGTCATTCTTGTCTTTGGCGCGAGCAATAAATTCAGGAATGTGCTCGACTGTTTGGATCTCTTCCAGCATACGTAAGCAGGCTTCGTTTGCGCCGCCATGTGCCGGTCCCCACAAAGATGCAATACCAGCGGCAATACAAGCAAATGGGTTGGCACCAGAAGAACCTGCGGTGCGTACTGTTGAAGTCGACGCATTTTGTTCATGATCTGCATGCAGAATGAAAATGCGATCCATTGCGCGTTCCAGTACTGGGTTAACCTTATATTCTTCACAAGGTGTTGAGAACATCATGTACAGGAAGTTGGCCGCATAAGAAAGATCGTTACGTGGGTAAACGAAAGGCTGCCCAAGGGAATATTTGTAACACATCGCCGCAACAGTTGGCATCTTGGACAACAGGCGGTAAGCGGTAATTTCGCGGTGGCGAGGGTTATGGACATCCAAGGCATCATGATAGAAGGCGGCCAATGCGCCAGTCACACCACAAAGTACAGCCATTGGGTGGGAATCACGACGGAAACCATGGAACAGGCGGGTAATCTGTTCGTGGATCATTGTATGGCGAGTCACCGTAGTTTTGAATTTTTCGTATTCTTCGGATGTTGGCGGTTCGCCGTACAGCAGAATATAACAGACTTCCAGATAGGTTGATTCCGTTGCGAGCTGATCGATAGGAAAACCACGGTGCAGCAAAATGCCTTCATTGCCATCAATATAGGTGATTTTCGACTCACAGGAGGCAGTGGAAGTAAAGCCAGGATCGTAGGTATAGAAGCCCTTTGAGCCGAGGGTACGAACGTCAATCACTTCAGAACCTAGGGTCGGCGTTAGTACGTCTAGTTCGATAGCAGCTGAACCATTTATGTTCAACGTAGCCTTTTTATCAGCCATTTACATCTCCTTAGCGCTTATTTTTGTAACCCCTAACAACCATATAGGCGCAATTTATACTGTGCCGAAGGCATTGTGCTACCGGAGAGAATTTAAAATCAGGCTGGTATCACATTTATAACGCTGAAATCTCATTACGGATGACAATGGTTTTCAGGTTGTTAAAAAGTTTCCGGGAATTATGTTTAAAGCATTATTAACATCAAATGTTATCATTTTGTGCTTATGCAATGCTTTTACATAACCTCTGTTTTTCGATGAGTATGTTTTTTCATCAGAAAACGACGATAAATAATATATAACGACAGAGATGTAAGGTAAATGTTTAATCTTTGTCAAGCAAGATAATGGCTTTTATGATAAATGTTTGAAGCGTGATCTTTCTCACTGTTCACGCTAAATGTTAACAATCATATTGTGTGGGAATTGTAATAACAATGTGAAGTACTTATACTTCTCCGAGGTCTCCGGATTACCCTGATGTAGGAGCACCCAGCGTAACCAAATCACAACTTTTGATGAACATGTAAGGATTGTTAATTTAATTATGTTGTGTCTTTGTATCCCCTTAGCGCTGTCTGATTCCCGCCCAGGACCGGAGGATGGAAAATAAAAAAAAGCTTTGTGGGCAAAATTGTGAAAAAACAAAGACCTGTCAACCTTGATCTGCGGACGATTAACCAACCCGTCTCCGCGATAGCATCGATCTTGCACCGTATCTCAGGCGTCATCACCTTTATCGCAGTTGGTATTTTGCTGTGGTTGTTGGGTATGTCACTGTCTTCGCAGGAGGGCTTCCTACAAGCATCTGAAATCATGACTGGCTTCTTCGCTAAATTTATCCTGTGGGGGATATTGACAGCGTTGGCTTACCACATTTGTGGGGGCATTCGCCATGTATTGATGGATTTTGGTTTCCTGGAAGAAAACCTCGCTATCGGTAGTGCGTCTGCCAAAGTGTCAATAGCGATCGCGGTTATTCTGTCTATTCTGGCTGGGGTATTATTATGGTAAGCAACGCATCCGCATTGGGTCGTACGGGTATTCAGGATTGGCTGCTGCTACGTGCATCTGCAATTATTATTGTTTTATACGTTCTCTATCTTGTTGGTTTCGTTGCAACAACGTCAGATATTACTTATGAAATCTGGCGTGGTTTCTTTTCTTCATCTCTCACTAAAGTGTTCACCGTGTTGACACTGCTTTCCATTCTGGTTCATGCATGGATTGGCATGTGGCAGGTGCTGACAGATTATGTCAAGCCACTTGCACTGCGTCTGGTGCTGCAACTGGTGATTATTGTGGCGCTGTTGTCTTATTTGATTTACGGAACAATTGTTGTGTGGGGTGCATAAATGAAACTGCCAGTAAGAGAGTTTGACGCTGTTGTTATTGGTGCTGGTGGCGCAGGTATGCGTGCTGCACTGCAAATTTCACAAATGGGTTTATCCTGCGCCTTGATTTCCAAGGTGTTTCCAACCCGTTCCCATACTGTTTCAGCACAGGGCGGAATTACCGTCGCTCTGGGTAATACCCATGATGATAACTGGGAATGGCACATGTATGACACGGTAAAAGGTTCCGATTATATCGGTGACCAGGATGCCATCGAATATATGTGTAAGACCGGCCCGGAAGCAATTCTGGAACTGGAACATATGGGCTTACCATTCTCCCGTCTGGATGATGGCAGTATTTATCAGCGTCCATTTGGCGGACAATCCAGAAATTTTGGTGGCGAACAGGCTGCCCGCACTGCTGCTGCCGCTGACCGTACTGGTCATGCTCTATTGCATACTCTGTATCAACAGAATCTGAAGAATCACACAACTATTTTCTCTGAGTGGTATTCACTGGATTTGGTTAAAAATCAGGATGGCGCAATTGTTGGTTGTACTGCTATCTGTATTGAAACTGGTGAAGTAGTTTATTTCAAAGCTAAGGCAACCATTCTGGCAACCGGTGGTGCTGGCCGTATCTTCCAATCCACAACGAATGCGCACATCAATACAGGTGATGGTGTTGGTATGGCACTGCGTGCTGGCGTTCCTGTGCAAGATATGGAAATGTGGCAATTCCACCCAACAGGCATTGCCGGCGCAGGTGTTTTGGTTACTGAAGGCTGCCGTGGTGAAGGCGGTTATCTGCTGAATAAAGATGGTGAACGCTTCATGGAGCGTTATGCACCAAACGCCAAAGACCTTGCTGGCCGTGATGTGGTTGCACGTTCCATGATGATCGAAATCCGTGAAGGCCGTGGCTGTGAAGGCCCATGGGGTCCTCATGTGAAATTGAAATTGGATCATCTGGGCAAGGACGTTCTGGAGTCTCGTTTGCCGGGCATCCTTGAATTATCCCGTACTTTTGCCCACGTAGATCCGGTTAAAGAACCTATTCCAGTTATCCCAACCTGCCACTATATGATGGGCGGTATTCCAACCAAGATTACAGGTCAGGCGCTGACAGTAAACGAAAAAGGCGAAGATGTGGTGATTCCAGGTCTGTTTGCCGTGGGTGAGATTGCTTGCGTGTCTGTTCACGGGGCTAACCGCCTTGGTGGTAACTCACTGCTTGATTTGGTTGTATTTGGTCGTTCTGCGGGTCTGCATCTGAAAGAGTGCCTGATGGAACAAGGAACCAGCCGTGATGCCGGCGAATCTGACGTTGATGCAGCATTGCAACGTCTGAATCGTTGGAACAATACCCGTTCCGGTGAAGATCCGGTAGATATCCGCAAAGCGCTGCAAGCGTGCATGCAACACAATTTCTCGGTATTCCGTGAAGGCGATGCAATGGCGAGAGGCCTGGATGAGCTGAAAGTTATTCGTGAACGTTTGAAAAATGCCCGTCTGGATGATACTTCATCAGAATTCAATACGCAGCGTATCGAATGTCTGGAATTGGATAACCTGATGGAAACTGCTTATTCAACAGCAGTTGCTGCGAATTTCCGTACAGAAAGCCGCGGCGCCCACAGCCGTTTTGACTACCCAGAACGTGACGACGCTAACTGGCTGTGTCATAGCCTGTATTTACCGCAAACTGAGAGCATGACTCGTCGTGAAGTGAATATGCAGCCGACGCTGCGTGAAGCTTTCCCGCCGAAAGTGCGTTCTTACTAATTTGCGTTGCTGATGTTCCGGTTGCGGAGAAATAGATTATGAAACTTGAATTCTCGATTTATCGTTACAATCCAGATGTAGACGATGCACCTCATATGCAGGACTACACGCTGGAAGCACAGGAAGGGCGTGACATGATGTTGCTGGATGCACTTATCCAGCTAAAAGAACAAGACCCAACCTTATCATTTCGCCGTTCTTGCCGTGAGGGGGTTTGTGGCTCTGACGGCGTGAATATGAACGGCAAAAACGGTTTGGCTTGTGTTACGCCAGTTTCAGCACTGCGTCGTGGCAATAAGAAAATTGTGATTCGTCCATTGCCAGGTTTGCCAGTAGTTCGCGATCTGGTCGTTGATATGGGGCAATTCTACGCGCAATATGAAAAAATCCGTCCTTATTTGATTAATGACGGCAAAAATCCGCCTGCACGTGAGCATCTGCAATCACCAGAACAACGTGAAAAACTGGATGGCCTGTATGAATGTATCCTGTGTGCCTGCTGTTCGACGTCTTGTCCGTCGTTCTGGTGGAATCCGGATAAGTTCATTGGTCCAGCAGGTCTTTTGGCTGCGTACCGTTTCCTGATTGATAGCCGTGATACTGAAACGACTTCACGATTGGACAATCTGAATGACGCCTTTAGTGTTTTCCGCTGTCACGGGATCATGAACTGTGTCAGTGTATGCCCTAAAGGGCTTAATCCGACAAAAGCGATTGGCCATATTAAATCTATGCTGCTGAAACACAGCGCATAAATGGAATTTTGTGCATAAATAACACATAAATTGCGTGTAAATAGTGCATATAATGTTGCCCTCCACAATTTTGAAATAAATATCAAATCGGTGGGGGGCATAAAGAATGAAAAATGATAAATTGCCTGCTGCTCAAGACGTTGCATATTTCTAAATAAAGGAACCTTTAAAAACTGAATACCAGTTTTTAAAGGTTCCTTGAAGGGTGGGAAAACCCAAATAGAGAACATGCATTAAGCACGTCCAAATGAACCTTTTATCAGCACCGCTAATTAAGCGGAATTTGTTAACCACGGCGAAAACTAAAGCTTTTAAAGCTTAAGGGATCACAATGCAGAACGGCGCAATGAAGGACTGGCTGGACTCAAGCTTTCTGGCTGGTGCAAACCAGTCTTACATAGAGCAAATCTATGAAGACTATATAACCGATCCTAATTCTGTTGATGAGAGTTGGAGAGAAATCTTCCAACAATTACCGGATACAGGACTTAGCGGGGAACAACTTCACTCACAGACACGTGACTACTTCCGTCGTCTGGCAAAGGATGCCACGCGTTACCACACTTCAGTCAGCGATCCAGCAATGGATGCAAAACAAGTCAAAGTTTTGCAACTTATCAATGCATTCCGCTTCCGCGGACACCAACATGCAAACCTTGATCCATTGGGATTATGGAAACAGGAACCTGTATCTGATCTCGATCCTGCTTTCCATAATTTAACAAAAGCGGATTTTGAAGAAACGTTTAATGTGGGCTCTTTTGCCATTGGCAAAGAGACAATGAAACTGGCTGATCTGTATGATGAATTGAAGCGTATTTATTGCGGTTCAATCGGCGCAGAGTACATGCACATCACCAATACAGAAGAAAAACGTTGGATTCAGCAACGTCTGGAGTCTGTAACAGTCGGTTCACAGTTCAATGACGAAGAAAAGCATCGTTTCCTGAAAGAATTAACGTCAGCCGAAGGTCTGGAACGTTATTTAGGTGCTAAGTTCCCGGGGGCGAAACGTTTCTCCCTAGAAGGTGGTGATGCGCTTATTCCTATGTTGAAAGAGTTGATCCGCCATGCAGGTAAACAGGATACCCGTGAAGTTGTGCTGGGAATGGCTCACCGTGGCCGTCTGAACGTTCTGGTTAACCTCTTGGGTAAAAAGCCTGTTGATCTGTTTGACGAGTTTGCGGGTAAACATAAAGAACACCTTGGAACGGGTGACGTGAAATACCATCAAGGTTTCTCTTCCGATTTTGAAACTGAAGGTGGTTTAGTGCATTTGGCACTCGCTTTTAACCCATCTCACCTTGAAATTGTTAGCCCTGTTGTTATTGGTTCAGTACGTGCCCGTCGTGATCGTCTTGATGAAGGTCGTAGTAACATGGTTCTGCCTGTCACCATCCACGGTGATGCCGCAGTAATAGGGCAGGGGATTGTTCAGGAAACACTGAACATGTCTCAGGCGCGTGGTTATGAAGTCGGCGGTACTGTCCGTATCGTGGTTAACAACCAAATTGGTTTCACCACTTCTAATCCGAAAGATGCCCGTTCAACACAATACTGTACTGATATTGTGAAAATGGTTCAGGCACCAATTTTCCACGTTAACGCGGATGATCCGGAAGCCGTTGCATTCGTTACTCGTCTGGCGCTTGACTTCCGTAATACCTTTAAACATGACGTGATGATTGATCTGGTTTGCTATCGCCGTCACGGTCATAACGAAGCTGATGAGCCAAGTGCAACTCAGCCACTGATGTACCAGCAAATCAAAAAACAGCCAACTGCACGCAAAATCTATGCAGATAAGCTGATAGCAGAAGGTTTGTTGGCTGCTAATGATGTGACTGAGATGGTTAACCTGTACCGTGATGCTCTGGATCATGGTGAATGTGTTGTTGATGAGTGGCGTCCAATGGGACTGCATTCATTCACGTGGGAACCTTACCTGAATCACGAATGGGATGAAGAATATCCGCATAAAGTAGATATGAAACGTTTGCAGGATCTCGGTAAGCGCATCAGCACGATCCCTACTGAAGTGGAAATGCACTCACGTGTCTCAAAAATTTATAACGACCGTGCAGAAATGGCTAACGGCAATAAATTGTTTGACTGGGGTGGTGCGGAAACACTGGCATATGCAACTCTGGTTGATGAAGGCGTTCCAGTGCGTCTCTCTGGTGAAGATGCCGGTCGTGGTACATTCTTCCACCGTCATGCTGTTATTCATAATCAGACCAATGCTTCTGTGTATGTGCCTTTGGCAAATGTTCACAATGGTCAGGGGGTATTCAGAGTATGGGACTCTGTACTTTCAGAAGAAGCGGTATTGGCATTTGAATACGGTTATGCAACCACAGAACCTCGTGCCCTGACGATTTGGGAAGCGCAGTTTGGTGACTTTGCCAACGTTGCTCAGGTTGTGATTGACCAGTTCATCAGCTCCGGCGAACAGAAATGGGGCCGTATGTGTGGTCTGGTTATGCTGTTGCCACATGGTTATGAAGGGCAGGGACCAGAGCACTCATCGGCACGTCTTGAGCGTTACCTGCAACTGTGTGCAGAACAAAACATGCAGGTTTGCGTACCATCAACTCCAGCTCAGGTTTATCACATGCTGCGCCGTCAGGCTCTGCGTGGTATGCGCCGTCCGCTCATCGTTATGTCGCCTAAATCGCTGTTGCGTCATCCATTGGCTGTATCTAGCCTGGATGAACTGGCTAACGGTAAATTTGAGCCAGTAATTGGTGAAATTGATGCCTTAGATCCAAAAGGTGTTAAACGCGTTGTACTTTGTTCCGGTAAAGTTTATTACGATCTGTTGGAACAGCGTCGTAAGAATGAACAGACCAATGTCGCTATCGTGCGTATCGAACAGCTGTATCCATTCCCTCGTCAGCACTTGCAGGCTCAGCTTGAGCAGTACGCTCATGTTCATGACTTCGTCTGGTGTCAGGAAGAGCCACTGAACCAAGGGGCTTGGTATTGCAGTCAACATAACTTCCGTGAAGCTATCCCATTTGGGGCATCTTTACGTTATGCAGGTCGTCCAGCATCTGCTTCCCCGGCTGTGGGATATACGTCTGTTCACCAGAAGCAACAGCAAGCACTGGTTGATGACGCACTGAACGTTGAATAAATAAGGATAGAAAATGAGTAGCGTAGAAATTCTGGTTCCAGACCTTCCTGAATCTGTTGCAGATGCCACTGTTGCGACATGGCATAAAAAACCAGGTGACACCATTGAGCGTGATGAAGTGCTGGTTGAAATTGAAACTGACAAAGTTGTTTTGGAAGTACCAGCAAGTGAAGCCGGTGTTCTGGAAGCAATTTTGGAAGAAGAGGGAGCCACTGTACTGTCCAGACAACTGCTCGGTCGCATCCGTTTGGGTGACAGCACTGGCATGCCTGCTGAAATAAAAGGAAAAACAGAAGCAACTCCAGCGCAGCGCCAGACTGCTTCTTTGGAAGAAGAAAGCAATGATGCACTGAGTCCGGCTGTTCGCCGTCTGATTGCAGAACACGATTTAGATCCTGCTGCAATTAAAGGCAGTGGTGTTGGTGGACGCATTGTCCGTGAAGACGTAGAAAAATATATTGCTGCGAATAAAAAAGAGAGTGATAAGCCTGCTGCGTCTGCACCTGCCGCACAGCAATCCTCACTGCCACATCGCAGTGAAAAACGCGTACCAATGACTCGCCTGCGCAAACGTGTCGCAGAACGTCTATTGGAAGCGAAAAACAATACAGCGATGTTGACGACTTTCAATGAAGTTAACATGAAACCAATTCAGGAGCTGCGTAAGCAGTATGGCGATGCGTTTGAAAAACGTCATGGCATGCGTTTGGGCTTCATGTCTTTCTATGTGAAAGCGGTGGTTGAAGCGCTGAAACGCTATCCGGAAGTTAACGCTTCCATTGATGGCACTGACGTGGTTTACCACAACTATTTTGATATCAGCATTGCAGTATCTACGCCACGTGGTCTGGTTACACCAGTATTGCGTGATGCAGATGCACTGAGCATGGCTGAAATTGAGAAAAGCATCAAAGAGCTGGCGATTAAAGGCCGCGACGGTAAGCTGACCGTTGAAGAACTCACTGGCGGTAATTTTACCATTACTAATGGCGGTGTTTTCGGCTCCCTGATGTCCACCCCGATCATAAACCCACCACAAAGTGCGATTCTTGGCATGCATGCCATCAAAGATCGCCCAATGGCAGTAAATGGTCAGGTTGAGATCCTCCCAATGATGTATCTGGCGCTGTCCTATGACCACCGTCTGATTGACGGCCGTGAGTCAGTGGGCTTCCTGGTGACCATCAAAGAAATGCTGGAAGATCCAACACGTTTGTTGCTGGATGTATAGCATCACTATCGGCGGAATCACTGTCGGTCGAGAGTGCTGAACTCCGCCAAGTCTGAAGTAGTACGATGTTGATGTAAAAATGTATATGCAGGCCAGCCTTCGGGCTGGTCATATCCAGAGCAACGAATATATGCCCAATAGATTTCGAATTGCATCGCGGCGGCAAGTGAATGAATCCCAGGAGCATAGCTTACTATGTGACTGGGATGAGTGGACGCAGCCAACAAAGAGGCAGTTTGAAAGATGAAGGGCATAGAAGGTAAGTTACCTTTCTTAGATCAAATTATGGATAGAACATCATGAATTTACACGAGTATCAGGCAAAACAACTTTTTGCACGGTATGGTCTACCAGCACCTGCTGGTTATGCTTGTACCACTCCGCGCGAAGCAGAAGAAGCAGCATCCAAGATTGGTTCAGGCCCTTGGGTCGTTAAATGTCAGGTTCATGCAGGTGGCCGCGGTAAGGCTGGTGGCGTGAAAGTCGTCAACAGTAAGGAAGATATCCGCGCTTTTGCTGAACATTGGCTGGGTAAACGACTGGTTACTTACCAGACAGATGCACAGGGACAGCCTGTTCATCAGATTCTGGTAGAAGGAGCAACCGATATTGCCAAGGAGCTGTATCTTGGAGCTGTTGTTGACCGTGGTACGCGTCGTGTAGTGTTCATGGCCTCTACTGAAGGTGGCGTCGAAATAGAAAAAGTGGCGGAAGAAACGCCCGAGCTGATTCATAAAGCAATTATCGACCCACTGGCTGGCCCTATGCCGTATCAAGGCCGTGAATTGGCGTTCAAACTCGGTTTAACGGGTAAACAAGTTGGTCAATTTACCAAGATTTTCTTGGGATTGGCAAACCTGTTTCTGGAGCGTGATCTGGCGATGGTTGAAATCAACCCGCTGGTTATCACAACTCAGGGTGATCTTGTCTGTCTGGATGGAAAACTGGGTGCAGATGGTAACGCCATGTTCCGTCAGGCTGAATTGCGTGAAATGCACGATCCTTCACAGGAAGATCCGCGTGAAGCTCAGGCTGCTCAATGGGAGCTGAACTATGTTGCGCTGGATGGCAACATTGGTTGTATGGTGAATGGCGCGGGTCTGGCAATGGGAACGATGGACATTGTCAAACTGCACGGCGGTGCACCGGCAAACTTCCTTGATGTGGGTGGTGGCGCGACAAAAGAGCGTGTTACCGAAGCATTTAAAATCATCTTGTCAGATGAAAATGTTAAAGCTGTTTTGGTCAATATCTTTGGTGGTATTGTCCGCTGTGACTTGATTGCTGACGGCATTATTGGTGCGGTGGAAGAAGTCGGAGTTCATGTACCGGTCGTCGTTCGTCTGGAAGGAAACAATGCTGAACTGGGCGCTAAAAAACTGGCAGACAGTGGTTTGAACATCATTGCAGCTACCAGTTTGACAGACGCAGCTAAACAGGCAGTAGCAGCAGCGGGGAATAAATAATGTCTATTTTAATCGATAAAAACACCAAAGTGATTTGTCAGGGTTTCACTGGCAGTCAGGGTACATTCCACTCCGAACAGGCGATTGCTTACGGTACTCAAATGGTTGGCGGTGTAACACCGGGTAAAGGTGGTACTGAGCATTTGGGATTGCCAGTGTTCAATACCGTGCGTGAAGCAGTTGAAGCGACTGGTGCAACAGCTTCCGTTATCTATGTTCCGGCTCCTTTCTGTAAAGATTCCATTCTGGAAGCGATTGATGCAGGTATTAAACTGATCATCACGATTACAGAAGGTATTCCAACACTCGATATGTTGACAGTGAAGGTAAAACTGGATCAAGCCGGTGTTCGCATGATTGGGCCTAACTGCCCGGGAGTCATTACACCTGACGAATGTAAGATCGGTATCATGCCCGGTCATATTCACAAAGCGGGTAAAGTGGGTATTGTATCCCGTTCTGGTACGTTGACTTATGAAGCTGTTAAGCAGACTACTGACGCTGGGTTAGGGCAATCTACCTGTGTTGGTATCGGCGGTGATCCAATCCCCGGCTCAAACTTTATCGATATTCTGAAACTGTTCCAAGAAGACCCACAGACAGAAGCCATTGTTATGATTGGTGAAATCGGTGGTACAGCAGAAGAAGAAGCGGCTGCTTATATCAAAGAGCATGTGACCAAACCTGTTGTAGCTTATATCGCTGGTGTCACTGCGCCTAAAGGTAAGCGTATGGGTCATGCGGGCGCGATTATCGCAGGTGGTAAGGGTACAGCAGATGAGAAATTTGCTGCACTGGAAGCTGCGGGCGTTAAAACGGTACGTAGCCTTGCTGACATTGGTGAAGCAGTAAAAGCATTACTGGCATAATTAGTTTCAAAATAAGCCATTTTTATAGAAAAAGGCCACCCTTGGGTGGCCTTTTATTGTATATAGAAAACCCCCAGCTTGGCTGGGGGTTCCGTAGAGCTTACAGCTATAAGTCTGCTATAAAAACCCCTTTTGATTTGTTAAAACACCTTGCGGTCTGGCAACTG